>JALYWY010000405.1 GCA_030852475.1 Actinomycetota bacterium
CCGCTCTGCAGCAGCCCCATCTCGGTGCTGTCCCAGACCGCCAGCTCGACCGAGAAGTCGCCCTCTCCGACCCGCTCGAGGCCGCGGCGGATCGAGGCGATCGGGTGGACGGTCGCGTAGGCGGCGAGGGAGGAGACGAGGGCGCCGAAACCGAGCGCGAAGCCACCGAGGACGATCATCGTGATCGCCAGCGTCTGCTCGTCGATCTCGACGTCGGTGAGGGCGACGATGCCGACCGTGACGATGCCGACGATCGCGGTGCCGGTCCCGAGCGCCCAGGCCAGAAGCCAGCGCATGGCGACGCCGGGGACGAAGCGGCGGTCGACCGGGCCGGCGGCGAGGGCCCGCGAGGCCACCGGCCGCATCGCCAGCTCGGCGAAGACGTAGGCGACCGAGGAGGTGGTGATGCCGCCGAGGGCGACGGTCATCCCCACCCCCAGCGCGAGCAGGTCCGAGTAGATGACGTTCAGCCCCGTGAAGAGGACGGTTGCGAGGCCCCAGAGCACCACCTGCACGAAGGTCACCCGCAGGGGCGCCCGCAGGACCCGCAGCCGCTGCGCCGGCGTCGGCTCGCGGTCCTCCTCCAGCCAGGCCCTGAGCCCGTTCGGGCCGCGTTCGACGCGGCGCCTGCCCCAGATCGTCCCGATCGCGAGGGCGAGCAGGGCGTAGGCGCCGCCCACCGCCAGGTTGACCGGCTCGGCGCTGGTCTCGTCGAGGCCTTCCGGCTTCGGCAGCGCCAGCAGCGCGAAGCAGACCACCACGGCCACGCCGACGGCGTTGGCGCTGACGGTCGCCACCAGCGTCAGCACCCGGACCCGCCGCGCCAGCTTCCTCCCCGGCGTGGCGGCGTCGCCGATCAGCCAGGGGTGAGCGGCCAGCCGGTCCAGCAGGGTTCGGTACTTGGTCGCCAGGAACGACATCGGCGACCAAGTCTCTATGGATTTACTCGATCGCGTCGGCGGCGAACTCCGCCGGGCCCTTCTCTGCGGCGACCGGGTCCATCCACATCACCTCCCAGAGATGACCGTCGAGGTCGTGGAAGCTGCGCTGGTACATGAACCCGTACTCCTGCGGGTCCTTGGCTGGGGTCGCGCCGGCGCCGAGCGCGGTCTCGGCGAAGGCGTCGACGGCCTCGCGGCTCTCGGCGCTGACGGCGACGGTGAGCGCCGTGGCCTCTTTGGCGTCGGCGACCGGCTTGGTGACGAAATCGGCGAAGCGGTCGCGCTCCAGCAGCATCACCCAGGCCTGCTCGCTGACCACCATGCAGGCGGCCTTGTCGTCGCAGAAGCGCTCGTCGAAGCCGAAGCCGAGCTCGCCGAAGAAGTCGCGGCTGGCGGGCAGGTCGGAGACGGGCAGGTTGAGGAAGATCAGTCGGGACATCGTTGGCTCCTGGCGTAGGGGGCGTCAGTTGTCAGCAAGGACTCCGCCGAGGGCCGAAACTCATCGCCGAGCGATGATTCGGAGGCGCGGCGACCGTCCTAGGATGTGACCGATGCCCGTCTCCACCGCCGACCGACCCACCTTCGAGCAGGACCTCGAGCAGCTGCGCCCGTCCCTGACCGGCTACTGCTACCGGATGCTCGGCTCGGGGTTCGAGGCCGAAGACGCCACCCAGGAGACGATGATCCGCGCCTGGCGGCGCTCGGACACGCTGCAGGACCGCGCCGCGCTGAAGTCGTGGCTGTTCCGCATCGCCACCAACGTCTGCCTCGACCAGATCGAGGGCCGCAAGCGCCGCGCCCGCCCGGTCGACATCGCCGACGCCGGCTCCGCGGACTCGCCGGTCGGCGCGCCGCTGCCGGAGACGACCTGGGTGCTGCCGATCGCCGACGGCCAGGTGATCGACCCCGATGCCGACCCGGCCAGCCGGATGGCGGAGGCCGAGTCGCTGCGACTGGCGTTCGTCGCCGCCCTCCAGCACCTGCCCGCCCGCCAGCGGGTGGTGCTGGTCCTGCGCGAGGTGCTGCGCTGGAGCGCCAAGGAGGTGGCGGAGATGCTGGAGACCTCGGTCGCCTCGGTCAACAGCGCCCTGCAGCGCGCCCGCGCCACGCTCGACGAGCTGGCCCTGGAGGACGCCGAGGCGCCGGCGCGCCCCAGCGACGAGGACGAGCGCCGGCTGCTGGAGCAGTACCTCGAGGCCTTCGCCGAGTACGACATCGACCGGATCGTCGCGCTGCTGCGCTACGACGCCGTCTTCGACATGCCGCCGCTGGCGCTGTGGCTGCGCGGCCCCGAGCAGGTCGGCGAGTTCATGCTCGGCCAGGGCGCCGCCTGCCGCGGCTCGAAGGTCGTCGGCATCACCGCCAACGGCTGTCCCGCCTTCGCCGTCTTCAAACCCGACCCGGACTCGGGCGACTGGCTGCCGTGGTCGGTGACGCTGCTCGAGCCGGTGGCGGGGGAGGACGGCGCGCCGGCCGTCGCCCAGGTCCACAACTTCCTGCAGCCGCTGCTCTCGCCGCAGCTGTTCCGCTCCTTCGGGCTGCCGGATCGGCTGACTGGCGCCGACCCGGCCGTCCAGGCGCGCGTCAGGTAGCCGCGATCAGCCGGGCGAGGTACTCGACCAGCCTGCGCGCGTCGCTGCGATCGGGGTCGAGCGCCGGGTTGTAGATGACGACGCTGACGCCGCGGCAGCGCGGGTCGCGCGCGGCCGCCTGGCTCAGGCGGTCCAGCGTCGGCCAGTCAAGGCCGCCGGCTTGCGGGTAATCGACGGCGCGGAACTCGGCGGTGGCGAGGACGTCGAGATCGACATGGAGCCAGAAGCCGTCGGCGGCGATCGACTCGATCGCATGTCGCATGAGGATCTCGTCTGGATCTTCGCCGGTCATCACCTCTTCGCCCGATACGAAGCACGCGAGCTCGCTGCGAAGCGAGGCAACCCCCGCCTCCGAGAGCTCGCCCAGGTCTCGCGGCCCGAGCTGGGCGATCGCCGCCGGGGACAGGAGCGGCACCGCGTCGGCCACCGGCTCGGGAAGGTTCGCGACGCGCCCGATCGCGATCGCGACCTCGCTGTCGGAGGCCTCGCCGGTCTCCGACAGCGCCGGCGGCCAGGCGTCCTCATGACCGTCGATCATCACCAGCCCGGCCCGCTCGCCGGCAGCGCCGATCGCCGCCAGAGGGCCGAGCAGCACCGGGCAGTCGCCACCGGCCAGCAGCGGCCGGCGCCCGCGCAGGCGCGCCTCGCGTACCCGGCGCCGACTCGCCTCGATGAGCTCCGTGAGCGCTTCCTCGTTGAGCAGCCCGCTGGCGCCGCGCTCCCCCGATGGCGCGCCGAGCGCCAGGTCGCCACCGTCCTCTATGCCCAAAGAGGCCAGCCGCTCGGCCAGCCCGCACTCGCGAAGAACCCCGATCGCCTCCGCGATCCCACCCGGCTCCCGCGCCGAGGTATATGGCACGCCGATGAGTTCCCAGGGCATAGGACCCAATGGTCCTCCGCTAGGAAGATTGATTGTTTTATCTATTACCTCGCGGGTAATCGCGCCCTCGTGCAACCAGTCGAATCCCACGAGGTGGATCCGACGTCCGCCGACCAGTTGACCCTGGGTCGTCGCGAACTGCTGCTGCGGGCGGGCGCGGTGGGAGCGGGGGCGATGGTCGCAGGGCTGTGGCCGCTCTCGGCCAAGGCCGACGTGCCGGCGGCGCTGGAGCCGCTGCTGCGGGAGATCGCCGAGCCGGCGATCGACCTGCTGGTCCACGACACCTACGCCGGCCTGGCCGTCTTCGCGGTGCCCGGACCGGACCGCTACTCGCGGGCGCAGGGCCTCACCAGCGCGACCCCCGGCGGCGTCGAAGCGCGCTCGCCGGACCTGATCCAGCACACGCTCGACTTCTACATCTCCTGGCCCGACGCTTATCTGCACGCGCTCGCCGCCGCCTTCCGCGAAGGCGTCAGCGACGTGGCGCTGCCGCGCGACCTGCTGAGCGGGCCGCTGCTGGTGCTGGAAGCGGTCGGGGCGAAGATGGACGACGCGCTGAAACTGGTGCTGGCCAACGACATGACCGTTCCCGCCTCGCTGCCGCTGGCGCTGCTGATGAACTTCGCCGCGACGCAGGTGCGGCCGTCCTCGGTCGTCGGCCCGACCCCCTCGCCCTTCGCCAACCTGAAATGGCACGAGAAGGGGCAGGCGTTCCAGCGCATCGAGCAGGCCAATCCCGAACTGTTGGCGCTGCTCGACAAAAACGCGCCGCAGCCGCTGAAAGAGGGCGCCTCGGGGCTGATGCGGTTCGCCGGCGGCACCCTGCTCGAGCTGGGCGGGTTCGCGACCTACACCGAGTGGCACGTGTTCGACCGCGCGACCAGGCGCGCGACCAGGCGGCCGCTGGGCTGGGACCTCAGCAAATACATGCCCGGGCGCACGACGCCTGCGGACGGCTGGCCGGAATTCCTCGGCTACTACGAAGGCCGCGAAGAAGCCCACACCGCGCCGGAGTACGGCGGGCCGTGAGGAGGGAGGCGAGATGACCGACGTGATCGTGATCGGCTCGGGCGGCGGCGGGCCGGTGATGGCCAAGGAGCTGGCCGCGCGCGGGCTCGACGTGCTCGTGCTGGAGGGCGGGCCGCGCTTCCCGGACTCCGAAAACGAATGGTCGCGCTACGAGAACGACTGCAACAGCCCCGCCGACGGCTACTTCCGCTGGGGGCCGAGCGACCGCTTCGAGAAACCGCCCTGGCTGCGCGAGCTGCCGCAGAACTCC
Source organism: Actinomycetota bacterium (assembly GCA_030852475.1). GTDB lineage: Bacteria > Actinomycetota > Thermoleophilia > Solirubrobacterales > 70-9 > VAYN01. The sequence continues at coordinate 4,693 of JALYWY010000405.1, forward strand.
TACGCGTTCCAGCTCGCCGGGGCCGGCGGGACGACGCTCCACTACTTCGGCAACTCGCCGCGGGCGATGCCGGGCGCCTTCAACGACTACACCGGCCCCGACGCCGGCGCCTACGACGTCGCGCACCGCTTCCCCTTCGGCTACCGCGACCTGATCCCCTACTACGAATGGGTCGAGCAGACGCTGCCGGTGGAAACGGCGGCGATGGGGACCAAGGAGACGTTCTTCTTCCGCGGCTGCGAGGGGATCGGGCTGCCGGTCAACCCCTACAAGGACATCCTCCGCGACAGCTTCCGCCCGCAGGAGAACGCGATCCTGCAGCCGGAGGGGACGGCCGGCAAAACCAGCGACGAGAGCCAGCTGCGCTACCCGACCGCGCAGGGCTGCACCTTCTGCGGCTACTGCTTTCAGGGCTGCATCGAGCCGCGCCAGGCGCCGCGCAACCTCAAGGCCAAGCGCCAGACCGACAACTCCTACGTGCCGATGATGCTGACCGCCGACCGCTGGTCCCCCGGCGGGCGGCCGGTGCGGCTCGTCTGCGACGCCTTCGTCACGCGCATCCTCAGCGAACCCAGGGTGGGGGGCGCCGTCGCCAAGGGCGTGCGCTGGCGCGACACGCAGACCGGTGCCGAATACGAGGAGACCGCGCCGGTCGTCGTCATGTCCGGCGGCTGCACCGAGAACCCGCGCCTGTGGCTGAACAGCCAGCTGCCGGATCCCAACGGCTGGGTCGGCCGCGGCTACACCGACCACGCGCTCGACTGGGTGATCGGCGTCTTCGACGAGTTCACCGGCAACTCGCGCGGCGCCTCCTCCTCCGCCCGCGCCGACTTCCCCGGTCGCGGCGCCCTCGAGCAGGTCGGCCTGCCGCCGGCGCTGCAGGCGTTCGCGATGGGCTTCAGCGACAGCGGCATCCGCGGCCTCTACGACAACGGGCGGCCGCTGACCGGGAGCTGGGACGGCGAGGCGGGCCGCGTCTACGGCAAAGAACTGAAGGAAGTGCTCTCCGACGTCGACCGCCTGGTCAACGTCCTCGTCCTCACCGACGACGACGTGGAACCGCAGAACCGCGCCCTGCGCTCCCTCTTCCCCCCGGACGAGAACGGCCCGATCCCGCGGCTGCAGATCGAGGCCCGCGAACGCAGCGCCCGCACCCTCGCCAACCGCGAATTCCTCGCCAACAAAGCCGCCGACCTGCTGCGCGCCGCCGGTGCGACCCGAGTCCTCCGGATGAACTTCGCGCCGCTGCCGCTCCACGTCCACTCCTCCATGCGCATGGGCAGCGACCCCTCCAACTCCGTCCTCGACTCCCATTGCGAGGCCCGCCACGTCCAGCGCCTCTTCGTCGGCGACAACTCGGCCCTCGCCAACGCCCTCGGAGGCCCCAACCCCACCCTCACCACCCAGGCCCTCTGCACCCGCACCGCCGAGCGCATCTTCGAGAAGTACTTCGGCGGCGAACCGTGGGTGGGCCGGGAGAGCCCGGTGAGCTCGCTCGACCAGCGGGTCACCGAAGGGGTGCTGGCGGGCGTAGGCGGGTAGGAAGCTCATGCGGGAGAACTAGAAAATTCCTATTTAGATATTAAGGTGTCTGCATGGCGGACACAGTGGCGAAAGGGCGCAGCCGTCCCGAGCTGTCGCCGCTGGTCGAGCCCGACGCCGCTCGCAAGGTCGGCGCCGGCGCCCTCGAGCGGTTCGGAGAAACCGTCGACAACGCCGGCAAGGCGATCGTCGCCGTCGCCGGCGTGGGCGCTTTCTTCTTCGGCGCCGGCTACTTCGTCGAGTGGCAGAAGTTCAAGCGCGGGGGCCTGCCACCCGACGAGATCCTGCCGCTGATCTCGCAGGCGCGGATCGCCGCCGCGGGAGTCCGCGAGCTGGCTGTCTCGATCTTCTTCGGGGTCCTGGTCCTCGCCGCGCTCGGATGGGGAGGTGCCCATCTCGCCCGCTGGGCCACCCAGCCCGGCAAGTCCTCTCGGCTCCGGCGGCTGCTGGCCCAGGCGTTCGCGCGGGAAGCGGTCGTCCCGTCGGTGGTCTTCGGAGCGCTGATCCTGCTGTTCGTCCCGCTGAACGTGGCCGGGCTGATCGTGACCGTGGTCCTGACGCTCCTCCTCTACTACTCGCTGCGGCTCACCTCCAGGTACCTGCGGGAGGCGGCGGAGGACGGGACGACCCCCTTCCCGCTCTGGCGCCTGCTGATCGCCGCCGCCTTCGCCGCGGTCGTGCTCAGCGGCGCCCGCCAGCGCGAGTTCCCGGAAGTGCGACCCCACGCGCTGGTCATCCTCAACAACGACCACAGGATCCCGGGCAGCTACATCTCCAGCGACTCCAGCTCGATCCTGATCCGGTACCGCAAACCCGGTCGGCGGCAACCCCAACTGCTGATCCTCAAGCGCGACGACGTCAAGCGGGTGTTGCTGAGGAAGGGAGAACACGTCTTCGAGGTGGAGGACTCGCTCTTCGGCCGCCTCTTCAATGTCGAGTTCGCCTGCATACCCCCGGAGTGCCGCGCCGGCGACTCCCGCCTCGGCATCTCGTCGCTGTTCTGATCGAGAGCACGGACGGCCTTGAAGGCGAGCAGTCCTTCCGATGGTTAAGACTGGCCCCGGCAAATAGAACCTCTAGTGGAAATGTGGGGAAGGCTAGTGTCCAGTCAAATGTCAGTGCCTATCAAGAGGTGGGCCGTGCTCAGCATGGCCGCCTTATGTTTGTTCACGGCGGCCTCAATGGCTTCCGGTAGCTCGGCTTCAGCCGCGAATCGAACTTTCTGCAACAACGTGTCCGTGCCCGGTGGAGTGCTCCACTCCGGTGAAAACGCATGCGATTCCCTTGCGTGGGACGGCATCGCCGGCTACATCGACGTCGTTGCAGGCTCCGGCAGACATCACGGAGTCTGCGTTCGGGTGCCACACGACGGCAACATGCTCTGCACCACCAAAGCCAACTACGGCATCTACAACTTTTCGCCGACCGGTTGGATCAAATCGACGGGGCTCGTCTCGAACAATTCCACCCACCCGAACGTGCTTGACGGGTTCATGACCACCTGCAGTACCCCGTGCGGCGGCGGCGGCGGTGGTGGCGGCGGCAGCAGCGGTGGCGGCGACGATGGTGAAGGCACCGGAACGCCCTCGGCACCGCCTATGCCGACTCCCGGCGCAGATGACACTCTCGGCGGAGCTCGCGTCGTTGCGCAGAGCAATGGAACGGTCGACGTCTTCTACCGCAACTCCTCGGGCGGCCTCGGCCACAATTGGTACGGGACGATCGGCGGCTGGGCACAGGAGAACCTGCCTGGGCCCGGCCTGGCCTCAGGTACGTCCCCGCACCCGGTTGTTCAGAACAACGGCGTCATCGACGTGTTCTACCGCACCCCGAGTGGGGGGCTGGGTCACAATTGGTATGTGCCAGGGGGTGCATGGGCCAGCGAGACGTTGCCCGGTTCGTTGGCCGGAGAGCCGCATCCGCTTACCGATGGAAACGGCAACATCGAGGTTTTCTACCGCACTCCGAGTGGCACCCTCGGTCATAGCTGGCATGGAGCCGGCGGGGGATGGAGCAACAACATCCTCTCCGGTTCCGTGGCCGGGGAACCCTACGGCGTCTTCCAGGCGAACGGGACGGTAGACGTCTTTTACCGCACCCCGGGCAACACTCTCGGCCATAACTGGCGCGGGGGCGGCGGAGGCTGGGCGAACGACACCCTGGCCGGGTCGGTCTCTGGCGATCCGCACCCGGTGGTGAACTCGACGGGCACGATCGACGTGTTCTACCGGACGCCCAGTGGCGCCCTCGGCCACAACTGGTACGTGCCCGGCGGCTCCTGGGCCCAGGGGGACCTTCCCGGGTCCGTCGCCGGCACGCCTTACGCCGTGGTGAGCCCGGGAGGCACGATCGACGTGTTCTACCGGAATACCAGTGGCGGCCTCGGCCACAACTGGTATGTCCCCGGAGGCTCATGGGCGAAAGACACCCTGGCCGGTTCGGTATCGGGCGATCCCTACCCGGTCGTGAATTCCCAGGGCACGATCGAGGTGCTCTACCGGACGCCCAGTGGCGGCCTCGCGCATAACTGGCATCAGCCAGGCGGCGGCTGGTCCCAGGCGGGACTCACCGGAAGCCTCGACACCTCATCTGCGATGGGCGTTCATGCCATCTCGCAGACGAGCGGCGTCGTCGACGTCTTCTACCGGACCCCAACCGGTGGGCTGGGTCACAGCTACTACACCGGGGCGAACTGGGGCCAGG
>JALYWY010000243.1 GCA_030852475.1 Actinomycetota bacterium
CCAGCGGCGCTACCCGCTGGCCGTGCTCGACGCGATCGAGGTCCACGACCTGACCGAGCTGGCGCAGGAGCTCTACGCCGCCGACCGGCTCTCCGCCGCCTGCGTCGGCGCCGACGAGGACCGTTTCCGCAAGGCGCTGGCGCCGGTCAGCGAGGCTCTGGTCGCCGCATGACCAGGGTCGCTGTGGCCGGCGCCGCCGGCAAAATGGGCGCCACCGTCTGCGAAGCGGTCGCGGAGGCCGAGGGGCTGGAGCTGACGGGACGCGCCGACCCGGCGCTCGGCACCGAGTTGAGCGAGGTCCTGCCGGACGCCGACGTGGTCGTCGATTTCACCGTCCCGGACACGGCGCTGGCCAACGTGCGGGCCTGCCTCGAGGCCGGCGTCCACGCGGTCGTCGGCACCACCGGCTTCGACCTCGAGGCGGCGCGCCAGGCGGCCGAGGCCTCACAGGCAAACTGCTTCGTCGCCCCCAACTTCGCGATCGGGGCGGTGCTGCTGATGGAGGTCTCGCAGACGATCGCCAGGCACATGCCCGAGTGCGAGATCGTCGAGCTGCATCACGACAAGAAGCTCGACGCGCCCTCCGGTACCGCCAAGCGGACCCAGGAGCTGATCGACGCGGCGGGCGGCAACGTCCACCAGCCGATCCACTCGGTGCGCCTGCCGGGCCTCGTCGCCCACCAGGAAGTGATCTTCGGCGGCGTCGGCCAGACCCTCGCGATCCGCCACGACTCGATCGACCGCCGCTCCTTCATGCCCGGCGTAGTCCTCGCCTGCCACAAGGTCGCCGACCTGCCCGACCGCTTCACGGTCGGGCTCGAGAAGCTGCTCTAGTTGGCTCCACGACTGCTCGACGGGATACCCTGGCACTGATGAAGGAGATCAAGGGAGTTCTCACCGCGATGGCGACCCCGTTCGACGAGAGCGGGGCGGTCGACCACGACGCTGCGCGCCGGCTGGCGGTGCACCTGCTCGAACACGGCTCGCACGGGCTGGTGGTCGCCGGGACGACCGGCGAGTGCCCGACCCTGACCGACGGGGAGGAGATCGAGCTGCTGCAGGCGGTGCGGGCCGAGGTCGGCGACGAGGCGCTGCTGATCTGCGGCACCGGCACCAACGACACCCGCCACTCCTGCGAGCTGACCAAGATGGCGGCCGAGGCCGGCGCCGACGCCTCCCTGGTCGTCTGCCCCTACTACAACAAGCCGAACCGCGCCGGGATCAAGGCTCACTTCGAAACCGTCGCCGCCGCCGTCCCGGAGCTGCCGATGGTGATGTACAACATCCCCGCGCGGGTGGTCATCAACGCCGAGCCCGAGCTGCTGGCCGAGCTGGGACGAGAGGTCGGCAACATCGTCGCGGTCAAGCAGGCCAACGACGCCGAGCTGGGTCCGATCGAGGGGCTGACGGTGCTGGCCGGCAACGACAACACCTTCCTCCGCGTGCTCGAGTTCGGCGGCGGGGGCGGCATCACCGTCGCCTCGCACCTCGTCGGCGACCGGATGCGCGAGATGTGGGACGCCGCGCAGGCCGGCGACCTCGACCGCGCGCGGCAGATCGACGCCGAGATCACGCCTGTGTACGAGGCCACTTCGGTGACCACCAACCCGATACCGGTAAAGGCCGCCCTGGAGATGGTGGGGCTGTGCAGCGGGCGGCTCCGGCTCCCCCTGGTGCCCGTCGACGCCGAGCAGCGGGCCGCGATCAAGGCCGGCCTCGACGCCGCCGGCGTCGCCGTAGCCAGTTAGAACGACTTCCTATCTAGAGAGAGTGAGTAACTAGTGCCAAGCAAACTTCGAGTGCTGCCCTTGGGTGGCCTCGGCGAGATCGGCAAGAACATGACCGTGATCGAGTACGACGGCCGCATCGTCGTCGTCGACACCGGGCTGATGTTCCCGACCGCGGAGATGCACGGGATCGACCTCGTGCTCCCCGACTTCTCATACCTGCGCGAGCGCGCGAGCGACATCGAGGCGATCGTCCTCACCCACGGTCACGAGGACCACGTCGGGGCGCTGCCCTACGTGATCCGCGAGATCGGGATGCCGCCGGTGATCTACGGCGGCCTGCTGACGGTCGGGATGGTGCGCTCGAAGCTCGACGAGCACAAGCTCGGCGAGTCGGCGCCGCTGCAGGAGCTGCCGCCGGGGGAGAAGGTCCAGCGCGGGCCTTTCGAGATCGAGCTGATCCACCTCGCGCACTCGATACCGGACATGCGCGGAGTCCTTCTGAAGACCGAGGCCGGCTCGGTGCTGATGACCGGCGACTACAAGTTCGACCAGACCCCCGTCGACGGGCGCCCGGCCGACGTCTCCCGCCTGGCCCAGCTCGGCCAGGAAGGCCTGACGCTGCTCTGCGGCGACTCGACCAACGCCGATCGGCCGGGGGTGGCGCCCTCGGAGTCAGCGGTGGGGCCGGCGCTGCTGCAGCAGTTCTCCCGCTGCAAGGGCCGGATCATCGTCACCTCGTTTGCCTCCAACATCCACCGCGTCCAGCAGGTGATCGACGCGGCGGAGCGGCTCGACCGCAAAGTGGCGCTGGTCGGGCGTTCGATGCGCAAGAACTTCAACATCGCCTCGAACCTGGGGATCGCGAACGCCCCGCAGGGGATCTTCATCCAGCCCCGCGAGATCGAGGACTTCCCCGACGAGAAGGTCGTCGTGATCTCGACCGGCAGCCAGGGCGAGCCGCTCTCGGCGCTGCGGCGGATGGCCAACAACGACCATCGCGACGTGCAGTTGCACTCCGGCGACACGGTCGTCTTCTCGGCGACGCCGGTGCCCGGCAACGAGCGCGCGGTGAACGAGACGATCGACCGCATCTATGAGATCGGTGCCACCGTGATCACCGCCAAAGACGCGCCGATCCACGCC
>JALYWY010000079.1 GCA_030852475.1 Actinomycetota bacterium
ATGCAATCTGATTCCTGCCCGCCATAGGCGGGCAGCATCTGACCGGAGCATGCCCCGAAGGGGCGCGACCCAATTCCCGCGGAGGGCGACCGGACCCTCTCTCTACCGCAGCGCAGCGATCCCCTCGGCAACCGTGAACTTGCGCTCGTAGAGGGCCTTGCCGACGATGGCGCCTTCGATGTTGGGAGCGCACTCCTGAGCAAGTTCCCGGAGATGGGAAAGGTCGCCGACTCCGCCGGAGGCGATGACCTGGGCTGAAGTCGCGGCGGCGATCTGGTTGAGCTGACGGATGTCCGACCCCTCCATGGTTCCGTCCACCTCGATCGCGGTGCAGAGGAAGCGCTGGACGCCACGCCTGGTCAGATCAGCGACCGCCTCGGGCGCCTCGACGTCGCTGGTCTCGGTCCAGCCCGAGAGGGAGACCTTGCCACCCCGCGTGTCGATCGAGACGACGACCCGCTCCGCGTGCGCAGCGAGCGCCTCGTCGAGGAACTGGGGATCGCGCAGGGCGGCGGTGCCGATCACCACTCGCTCGACCCCCGTTGCGAGGATCGCCGATACAGACTCGGGATCCCGCAGGCCACCTCCAACCTGGATCGGACAGCTCACAGCGCCGGCGATCCGCCGGATCGCCTCGAGGTTGCGGGGCTCGCCCGCTTTGGCCCCGTCGAGGTCGACGACGTGGAGGAACTCGGCGCCTTCGTCGGCCCAGCGCATCGCCGCGTCGACGGGATCGGAGTCGTAGGTCGTCTCCCGCTCGTAATCGCCCTGCAGCAGGCGGACCGCCTGGCCGCCGCGGATGTCGATGGCGGGATAGAGGATCACACCGCTGGCCAGATTCAGCCGGCTACGGGCGACTCGACGCAGATGCCGGCGAAGTTCGAGAGCAGCCGCAGGCCGGCGGCGCTCGACTTCTCGGGGTGGAACTGGACCCCGAAGACGTTGTCGCGCTCGGCGGCGCAGGCGAAGCGGGTGCCGTACTCGGCGGTCCCGAGCAGCTCCCCCTCCGCGGGCTGCGGCGCGAAGGAGTGGACGAAGTAGAAGGGGGTCTCCGACGGGATTCCCTCGGTCAGGCGCGAGTCGCGCTCCCAGCGCACCGGTGCCCAGCCGATGTGCGGGATCTTCAGGTCCGGCGCCTCGAGCGCGTCGACCGGGCCCTGGAGCATCTCCAGGCCGGTGCCGCCGCCGAGCTCCGAGCTCGAATCGAAGAGCAGCTGCAGGCCGAGGCAGATGCCGAGGATCGGGACGCCCGTATCCCGGCGCTCGAAGATCAGCTCGTCCAGGCCCAGCTCGCGCACCCGCTCCATCGCCCGCGGGAAGGCCCCGACGCCCGGCAGGATCACCCCGTCGGCCGCCCGCACCTCCTCGGCCTCGCTGGTGACCTTCGCGGTCACGCCGACGTGCTCGAGGGCCTTCTCCACCGAGCGCAGGTTGCCCATGCCGTAGTCGAGGATGGCGATGCGCGCGCTCACTGGCTCAGGGTGCCCTTGGTCGACGGCACGCCGCTCTCCTCCGGGTCGATCGAGACGGCGACGCGGAGGGCGCGGGCGAAGGCCTTGAAGCAGGCCTCGATCATGTGGTGGGCGTTGGTTCCGTAGCGGACCGAGACGTGCAGGGTCAGCTTGGCGCTGTTGGCGACGGCGCGGAAGAACTCCTCGGCGAGCTCGGTGTCGAAGCCGGCGATCGAGGTCGTCGGCAGGTCGGCCTGGAAGACGCAGAGCGGACGGCCGGAGATGTCGATCGCGCACTCGGCGAGGGACTCGTCCATCGGCACCAGCGCCGAGCCGTAACGGCGGATCCCGGCACGGTCGCCGAGCGCCTCGTCGAGCGCCTGCCCGAGCACGATTCCGACGTCCTCGACAGTGTGGTGCGCCCCCGTCTCGAGGTCGCCGTTCGCCTCCACCTTCAAGCCGAGGCGGCCGTGCCTGGCCAGCAGATCGAGCATGTGGTCGAGGAAGCCGACGCCGGTCTCGGCGCTCGCCTCCCCCCCGTCAAGGTCGAGTGAGAGCCGGATCTGGGTCTCGGCCGTCTCCCGTTGTTTTTCGGCGGTTCTGCTCATCGTCGCCTAATCATCGCTGACTCACCGTGGACGGGGAACCCCTCGGCGCCGGCGAGGGCGTCGACGTGCAACGCCAGCTCGGCCGCGGCGGCGTCGTCGAGCTCGACGCTGGAGATGCGCCGGCGGAAGGAGCCGGGGCCCAGCGGCCCCGCATAGCGCCCGGCGCCGCCGGTCGGCAGCACGTGGTTCGAGCCCGCCACGTAGTCGCCGAAGGCGGTGGCGCCGTGGCGGCCGACGAAGACGCAGCCGGCGGTGGTGACCCGCCCGGCCGTCAGCGCCGCGTCGGTCTCGAGCAGCTCGAGGTGCTCCGGCGCGTAGGCGTTGGCGAGGTCGATCGCGGCGTCGACGTCGGGTACCTGCACCAGCGCCAGAGGAGCGTCGGCGACGGTCTCCCGGGAGGCCGCGGCGGTTTCCGCGGCGGCGGCGATCTCGGCCAGCACCCGCTCCTCGACGGCGGCGAGCACCAATGGGCTTTCCGGCCCGTGCTCGGCCTGCGCGCATAGGTCGAGGGCGGCCCACTCCACGTCGGTGTCATGGCCGGCGATCACCATCAGCTCCGACGGCCCCGCCAGCGAGTCGATTCCGACCTTGCCGTAGACGGCGCGCTTCGCCTCCCGCACCCAGGCGTTTCCCGGCCCGACGATCACGTCAACAGGAGCGATCGTCTCGGTGCCGTGGGCGAGGGCGAAGATCGCCTGCGCGCCCCCCATCGCGTAGATCTCCTCGATCTCGCAAAGCGCCACCGCCGCGAGTACGAGCGGGTGCAGCCGTCCGTCCGGCCCCGGGGGTGAAGCGAGGGCCACCCGCTGAACACCCGCCACCCGGGCCGGGACCGCGCACATCAGCACGCTGGAGGGATAGGCGGCGCGGCCACCCGGTGCATAGATGCCCGCGGCGCCGACGGGCACTTCCCGCAACGTCACCTTCTGCCCCGCCGGCAGCTCGACCTGGCGATCCTCCGCCAGCTGCGTCTCGGCCACCTGCCGCACGTTGGCGACCGCGACCTCCATCGCCTGGCGCACCTCCGGCTCCAGCGCCGAGAGCGCGGAAGAGGCCTCCGTGGCGTCCACGCGCAACGACTCGAGGGCCGCCGCCGGCGCGTCGAAGCGAGCGGTCAGGCGCAGGACCGCCTCGTCCCCTCCCGCCAGCACCTCCTCTTCGATCGGCTCGACGTCGACTTCGGGGCTCTCCTCGGCGGCCCACTCGCGCAGCGCGGAAGCAGTCTCCTCCGCTCCCTGCCATTCGAAGCGGCGGACTTTCATCCCTGGCTCGCTTCTCGCAGCTTTGCCGTCAGCGCGTCGATCTCGGCGGCGCGCAGTTTGTGGGCGACCCGGTTGGCGACGAAGCGGGCCGTGCACTCGACGATCTCCTCGCGCACCTCGAGTTCGTTCTCTTCCAGCGTCCGGCCGGTGGCGACGAGATCGACGATGCCGTCGCCGAGGCCGATCAGCGGCGCCAGCTCGACCGAGCCCTTGACTTCGATCAGTTCGACCCGGCGACCGGTCGACTCGAAGTAGCGCTCGGCGATCCGCGGGTACTTGGTCGCGATCCGCATCATGCCCAGGCGCCGCTGCGCTTCTGCCAGGTGATCCTCGCCGGTGCGCGCGGCGAGCACCATCCGGCAGCGGCCGTAGCCGAGGTCCAGGAGCTCGAACACCGCGCGATCCGCCTGCTCGAGCAGCACGTCCTTGCCGGTGATGCCGATGTCGGCGGCGCCGGACTCGACGTAGGTGGGAACGTCGGAAGGACGCACCGTCACCAGCGTCAGCCCCGCGGTGTGGAAGATCAGCGAGCGCGAGTCCCCGCGCAGCTCGGAGGTGTCGACGCCGGCGGCGTCGAGGATGTCGAGCGTTTCGCCGAAGAGGGCGCCGCGGGGAACCGCCAGCGTCAGTGGCCCGTCGCTCACGACTCGCCCCTCCCCCGCCTCGACTCCTCCATCTGCGCGGTGTGGACGCGCTCCAGGTAGAGCGCGAAGCCGGCGGCGGAGAGATCGAGGCCGAAGCGGCGCATCAGCCCGTCGTAGCGGCCGCCGCCGCCGATCACGTGACCGAGCGCGGGGTCGTAGACCTCGAGGATGGCGCCGCTGTAGTAGCCGAGGTCGCGCAGCAAGCCGAGATCGATCTGGACCCGCTCGGCGGCGCCGCGTCGCTCCAGCTCCTCATAGGTCTCGCTGAGGCGCGAAAGAGCCCGCTCGATCGCCGTGCCGCCGAGTCCCCTGGCCTGCTCGAGCACCTCCTTGCCGCCCCGCAGCTGGGCCAACTGGGCGCTGGTGGCCGCCCGCTCCGCCTCGATGCCCGCCTCGAGAAGCCGCCGCTCGAGCCCAACCAGATCACCTGCGGCCAGGCTCGCCAAGACGGCGTCCCTCGCCTCCTCGGCGAGCCCGAGCTCTTCCAGCAGCTGCCGGTAGAGGTCGGCATCGCCGAGCCCGATCACCGCCCGCTCGAGGCCGGCAGCGTCCAGCGCCGCCTCGAGGACCTCGATCACCTCGACCGTGCCCTCGGACGGGGAGGCGCCGATCAGCTCGACGCCGGCCTGGAGAAGCTCCCGCATCTGGCCTCGCTGCGGCCTCACCGCCCGGTAGGTGCTGGCGAGGTAGCAGAGGCGATAGGGGCCCTCGCTGCCGGCGAAGCGACTCGCGACCAGGCGGGCGATCGGCACGGTCATGTCCGCGCGCAGCGCCAGCAGCTCACCGCTCTCGTCGAAGAAGCGGTAGGCCGAGCGGGCGGCCCGCCCGTCGGCCTGGGCCATCACCTCGTCGTATTCGATCGCCGGCGTCGCCACCTCGCCGTAGCCGCGCGCTTCGAAGACCTCGATCAGCGCAGCCTTGAGCTTGCGCAGCTCGCGCATCTCTTCGGGCAGCACGTCTCGCGTTCCCGGCGGAATCGGGTGGATCATCGGCCTGACCTTACGCTGGCGGTGAAGATTCCCCTGCTAAGCAGGGACCTCCGCAGAAACGCGTTCGATCTGGGCGCCGAGGCCCCGCAGCCGTTCGTCGATCTGCTCGTAGCCGCGGTCGATCTGGCGGATGTTGCCGATCTCCGAGGTGCCCTCCGCCGCCAGAGCGGCGATGAGCATCGCCATCCCGGCTCGGATGTCGGGGCTCTCGACGCGCTCGCCATGAAGCCGGCTCGGACCGCTGACGATCGCCCTGTGGGGATCGCACAGCGTGATCCGAGCGCCCATCGCGACAAGCTTGTCGACGAAGAAGAGACGGTTCTCGAACATCTTCTCGAAGATCAGGACCTCGCCCTCGGCCTGGGTGGCGAGGGCGAGGGCGATCGAAGTCAGGTCGGCGGGGAAGGCCGGCCAGGGGCCGTCCTCGATCTTCGGGATCGCGTCGCCGAGGTCCGCTTCGACCTGCAGGTGCTGACCGGCCGGGACCAGGATGTCGGTTCCCTCGATCTCCGAACGCAGCCCGAGCCGCTTGAACTGGCGCCTGACCATCGTCAGGTCGCCCGGCTCGACGTCGCGCATCCGCACCTCTCCACCGGTGGCGGCGGCCAGCGCCATGAAGCTGCCGACCTCGATGTGGTCGCAGGAGATCGTGTGCTCGGCTCCGCCCAGGCTCTCGGCACCGTGGACGGTCATCACGTTGGAGCCGATGCCCTCGACGCGGGCCCCCATCTTCGTCAGCAGCCGCGCCAGATCCTGGACATGGGGCTCGCAGGCGGCATTGGAGATCTGCGTCTCCCCCGGGCAGAGCGCGGCCGCCATCAGGGCGTTCTCCGTCCCCATCACCGAAGGCTCGTCCATGAAGATCTCGCAGGCCCGCAGGCCGGAGGGAGCGCTGAGCTCGATCCAGCGGCTGCCGTCGACCCGGGCCCCCAGGTCCTTGAAGGCATCGAGGTGGGCGTCGAGGCGGCGCCGCCCGATGAAGTCGCCGCCGGGCGGCGGCATCCTCGCCTCGCCGAAGCGCGCCAGAAGCGGACCGGCGAGCAGGAATGAGGCGCGGATCTTCCCCGACAGCTCCTCGTCCACGGCACCGCCCGCGACGTCGCGGGCGCAGAGTCGGAGGCTGTTGTCGGCGACCCAGGCGACCTCCACCCCGAGCTGCTCCAGCAGCGCGACCTGGGCTTCGGTATCGCGGATCCGCGGCACCCGGTGCAGCAGCACCTCCTCCTCGGTCAGCAGGCAGGCGGCGACGATCGGCAGAGCCGCGTTCTTGTTGCCGGCGACGGTTACCTCCCCTGAGAGGGGAACGCCGCCCTGGATTACGAATTTCTCCATCGGTCCGGCTAGGGTAACGACCGTCATGAGGAGGCGGCTGAAGGTCGGTCTTGGGTTGGTTCTGGCGCTGCTTGCGCTGCTGGTCCTCAACGCCCTCTGGGTCGACGGCGAAACCGAGGGAGCGCAGGTCACGGTGCCGGACGGCCGCATCCTCGACCTGCCCGGCGGAGAAGTCCAGGCGGTCGAACGCGGGCCCCGCGAGGCGCCGCCGATCGTGCTGATCCACTGCTTCAGCTGCGCGATCGACTGGTGGGACCGGATGACGCCGCTGCTGGAGCGGAGCCATCGCGTGGTCGCCGTCGACCTGCTCGGCCACGGCGGCTCCGAGAAGCCCGGCTCCGGCTACACCCCGCCGAACCAGGCGGAGGTGGTGGCAGAAGCTCTCGAGCGGCTGGGGGTGACGGAGGCAACCGTGGTCGGCCACTCCTTGGGAGGATCGGTCGGAGTCGCGCTCACCGAGCAGAGCCCGGAGCTGGTCGACCGGCTGGTGATCGTCGACATGCCGCCCGACAACTCATACGGCGACCTCGGCTTCATCGCCGGCCTCGCCTTTCAACCGGTGATCGGGGAGGCGTTGTGGAGGATCAAGCCCGACTTCTCGATCCGCGACGGGCTCGAGGTGGCGTTCGCCCCCGGCTTTGAGATCCCCGACGCCTTCGTCGAGGACGTCAGGCGGCTGACCTACACCGCTTACGACGACTCGCCTGGCGGCAACGACGACTTCCTCGACGAGAAGTCGCTCGACCAGCGGATGAAGGACACCGGAAAGCCGCTGATGGTGCTGATGGGAGCCGAGGAGCAGATCGTCGACGAACCGCAGCGGGCGCTCGACCAGTTCGCCCAGACCGTGCCGGGCGCGAAGACGCACCTGATCGCCGATGCCGGTCATTCTCCAAACGTCGAGCGACCCTTCCTGACGGCCGAACTGATCCTCCAGTTTGCATCGAAAGCGGCGAAAGGCGTAGGATCTTCTGTGCGCGACGTCACGGAGCGTGGCCAAGGGCCACAGCGAAGCTCCTAGCAACGTCGGCAAGACGCGCTTCTGGGGTTCGCAGCGCTACTGTCGGCCAGTAGCGCTGCGGCATGCCCGCCCTCTGCCTATCTCGTTTTTCCCTGCAAATAAAGGGTATTGAGGAGGCAGGGTGCAACGCCTGTTGCAGAACGAGAGTGCCGTCCGAAGCCCCCCCTACCTTGTACGAACTCATGTTCGACTCAAAGACCAATATCACCCACCGGCTGACCGACGCCGCCGACCTCCTAATCGACTTCGCAACCCTGGGCGAGTACGGGCTGGAGCCCGTTGGGAGAACTCGCCAGGGTTGCGCGGACCTTGCTCCGGCTACGCAGCGAAAAGCACGCAGCGCCACCCGCGCTCAGGCTCGCTCCGGAAACTGCAGCCTCCTACAGGAATCCGGTCTCTTCAGTAGCCGCCTGCGCACCCGCGCCGGTCAACCCGTTTAAGAGACCCGAAACCCGTAGCCCGGGCCGCGCGTTGGCGCGGAAGCGAGGGGTTTCAGAAGCAAGCGATGTGGTCACGGCGAGTGGCGCCGCGTAGCAGCGCTACGCAAGCCGCTGGAC
>JALYWY010000033.1 GCA_030852475.1 Actinomycetota bacterium
CAGCGGGGAGGCTCCGGAGAGGGTCCCCCTGGCTCCTTCAAACGGTGGCGCCGCTCTCGCTGGGGACCAGGTCGAAGAACTGCCGAGCCTTTACCGGCCGGGTCATATGCGGCGGCGGTTGGAGCAGTTGCTGGAGACGAATCGGCGGTATGGACATCCGTTCGGGCTGGCGGTCTTCGATGCCTCGGGGCCTGGGACGCGGCCCGGTGACGTCGCGGGGGGGCAGGAGACGGTGCTCTCCATCGTCGGGGCGGCGCTGCGCGACAGCATCCGGATCGTCGACGAAGCCTTCCGGCTGGAAGAGGACGCGATCTGCGTGCTGGCCCCCAACACGGGGACCGTCGAAGGGGTGCAGATGTGCGAGCGGTTGCTGGGCCAGCTCGACGATCTCGAGCAGGCGGGGGGGCTGCGGATCTGCATCTCCGCCGGCGTCGTCGCCTGCCCGGACCACGGCGCCGAGGCGGAAGAACTTCTGCACAAGGCGGACGCGGCGATGTGGCGGGCGCGGGCGCTGGGGCAGCCCGTGGGTGTGGGCGCGCTGGCGCAACACTGACGCTGGCCTTGTCGATTACATCTGCACTTGTTATTTGTTTGTGACCCTTCTTGACAGTGCACCGTCCGATCGGTGACTGTCCCCTCCCATTAGGTCAATTGCTCTTGGCAATCAGCTGCCAGTTACCGCAGTGGGGGAGGAAAGGTGCACGGCTACCGCGGGATCAGTTCGGTAATAGTTGTTTTCATCCTGTGTCTTGGTACGGGTGTGGCCATTGCGGCCCAGGAGTCGCCTGGGGTAACCGGTAGTAACACTGGAAAGCTGAGCGCTCCTCCGGTCCGGGATCCCGGCGTCGAGCTCAAGGACAGGCGAACCGCAAACTCCCGCACCTTCGCCCTGCCGAACGGGCTGCGCCGGACGCGGATCTACCAAACGCCGATCCACTACCGCGACGAGAGCGGCGACTGGAAGCCGATCAGCAACGACCTCTTGCCGACTTCCGACGGCGCTCTCCAAAACGGCCCGAACCGGTTCGACCTGAGGTTGCCCGATCGGCTCACCGCGGAGCCGGTCCGCCTCGCCGTAGGCGACCACTGGGTTTCGTCGCGACCGGTCGATTCCCCTGTCGCCGAGGCGAGCGTCGTCGAGGACGTCGTGCGCTACGGGGCTCCCGGGGCTCCGATGGCGATCGAGTTCTCGCCGCTGCCAAGCGGAGTCAAGGAGGAGATCGTGCTGTCCGACCGCGACCAACCGAGCCGCTACGACTTCGAGCTCGATGCCTCAAAGGGGCTTGGCCCGACTTTGACGGCGGCTGGAGCGATCGAGTTCCGTGAGGAGAGCGGCAAGGCAGTGGTGGTATTGCCGCCACCGACGATGTATGACAGCCATCCGAAGCAGCCTAGTGTCTCCAGCGACATCCGTTACGAACTGGATGCGATCGAAGGCGGAGGCTGGCGACTCAGCGTCGTAGCTGATCCCCGATGGCTTGAGGATGACGGTCGGGTCTTTCCGGTGGTCATCGATCCTACGCTCGTGGTTCCCGCCCCCGCGCTCGACTGCACGTTCTGGAACGGTGCCTACTGGAACCCGGATGGCGGCGCAGCCTGCGCCACGTCGGGTTACAAATGGCTGAACGCGATCGTAGAACTCGGCGAAATCGACAGCCTCTCTCGGTCCCTGCTCAAGTTCAACCTCGGCACGATCCCGTCTACGTCTCAGGTCACCGCGGCGACGGTAGGCCTTCACTCGCCCTACGAAGTCACCAATACCAGCGGAGTGGAAGCACGGCGAGCGACGAAATCCTGGACGAGCCTCCTCAATTGGGTGAAATACGACGGGACCAACAAATGGGCTGCTGCGGGAGGGGATTACTCAACCACTGAAGGCAGCCAGATCCTGACCAGCGAGCGGGGCAGCCAGGCCGGCTGGTGGAACTTCTCCCAGGGGATGCCGAGCTTGGTACAGAAATGGGTTTCAGGGTCGATCTCCAACCAGGGCCTTTTGGTCAAGCTCAAGGATGACCCGCCGGGCTGCTGGTACACCGAATCGGGCGTTGAATGCATACAGCGCCGTGCGATGTTCGAGTCGAGCGCCGCTCCCGACCAGAGCAAGCGGCCCTACCTCGATGTCACCTACTACCCACCGGCGCCGAAAACGAGCAAGTTGATCTCTCCTACCGAAGGACAGAAAACCGCCAAGCGCCTGATGCTGAAGTCGACCTGGATCTCAGGAGTAACGGGTGTGACCTACCAGTTCAGGTACGGCAACAGCGGCACTTTCCAAACGATTCCGAGCAATCTCGTCCGCGACGACGAGGGCAACCAGGTGAATTGGCCTTTCGCTGTAACGGGCACCACGAGTGACCCTGTCTACTTCGATGCGGTCAACTCCCACGGGACCTTGAAAATGATGGGAGGCAAACTGCAGGTGCGAGCGCTGTTCGAGGGCGCTCCTGGGGTCGCCGGCTACAGCGAGCCGGTCAACGCGACCGTAGACCGCTTCCTCGGCGGCGCCCGCGATGCGACGGCGGAAGTGGGGCCCGGCATCCTCAACCTGCTGACCGGGAACCTGACGATCACCCGCACCGACGTCTCGATCTCTGCCTTCGGCTCAGCTCTCGAGTTCTCCCGCGCTCACAACTCGCGCCAGCATGAATTCAGCGAGAAAGCGGGCGTCCTGGGCCCCGGCTGGAAGCCGACGATTCCGGTGGAGGCGGCGTCTGGCACCGCTTGGCAGAAGCTGACGGAAGTGGTGGCGAGCCCGGAAGAAAAAGAAGAAGGGCTCGGCGACTACGCCTTGCTGACCGACCTGGAAGGCTTCGAGTTCGAGTTCGAAAAGGTCGGCACCGAATACAAATCTCCTGATTACGCCGCCGACCTCCGCCTGACGCGCCAGGACGCCACGCACCTTGCCGTAACCGACGTGGACGGCAACAGGACCGTCTTCGAAAAGAACGGGACCACTCTCGAATACCTGCCGACCGAGATCTCCCAAACCGGTGGTCCGGGGAACGCGACGAAACTGGTCTACTCGGCAAGCGGCGCCAAACGCTTGACCAAAGCGATTGCGCCGACCCCCTCTGGGGTGACCTGCGAAGAGGCGACCGCGACCACGACCACGGGTTGCCGTGTCTTGACCTTCACCTATCAACCGGCGAGCACCTGGGGCGCTCCCGCCAACTATGGCGATCGGCTCTCGGCGATCACCTACCACGCCCCTCCCGCGACCCCCAGGACGGTGGCCAACTACGCCTACAACAGCTCGGGCCAGCTGATCGAGACCTGGGACCCTCGCATCTCTCCCGCTCTCAAAGAGAAATACACCTATTGGCAATGGGGAGCTCCCCAGCTGTGGACGATCACGTCTCCGGGCGAAGAGCCCTGGACCCTCCAGTACAAAGAGCTCGAAGGGGAGTATCCGCTGGGAAGGCTCTACCGCGTCAGCCGTCCCAGCCTGATGGGCGACGGCTCCCTCTCTCAGACCACGATTGCCTATGAGGTGCCGGTCACCGGTTCCGGAGCCCCCTACAACATGAGCGGCAGCACGGTCGGGCAGTGGGGCCAGAAAGACATCCCAACCGACGCCACCGCGATCTTCCCGCCGGACCAGGTTCCTCACACCAGCCCGCCGGAAAGCTACTCGCGGGCGACGATTCACTACCTCGACGCCGAAGGCATGCAGGTGAACGAAGTGACGCCCTCGGGCGGCGGGACCTCAGCCCCTTCGATAGTCACCACCGAAACCGACGAGCACGGCAACGTCGTGCGGGAGCTGACGGCGCAGAACCGGCTCCGCGCCTTGGCTGCCGAAGACCCCGTCGCCCGCTCGCACGAGCTGGAGACCAAACGCCTCTTCTCGGCCGACGGCCTGGAGATGCTCGAGGAATGGGGCCCCCTGCACGAGACCCGCCTCAACTCCGGCGAAACGGTCCAGGCCAGGCGCCACCGCACGGTCCAATACGACCAGGGCGCCCCTGCTCCCCCCGCGGGGACCCCGATGCCGCACCTGCCGACCTACGAAACCATCGGCGCCAGCATCCCTGGCAAAGGGACGGACGCCGACCAGCGGTCGATGAAAACCGAATACAACTGGACCCTGCGCCAGGTCACCGACGAGATCGTCGACCCCGGCGGGCTGAACCTGAGGACCCACACCGAGTACGACCCCGTCAGCGGGCTGCCGACCGAAATCCGTCTCCCGGCCAACCCAAACGGCGGGGACGCGAGGACGACGAAGATCCTCTACTACACGGCTGGGCATAACCAAGCCGATCCCGCTTGCGGCAACAAACCGACTTGGGCGAACCTCGTTTGCAAAGTCGGCCCTGCGGCTCAGCCCGGCACCGCCGGCCAGCCCGACGTGACGGTCACGAAGTACGGGTACAACATCTTCGCCCAGCACACCGAAATCACCCGCAGTCCGGGGGGCGGAACCCAGAACATGCACACGACCAAAATCGCCCACGACGGCGCCGGTCGTGAGGTGCAGCGTTGGGAATCGGAAGGGCCCGCGGCAGGGTTGCTGCCGACGATTGTCACCACGTACCACCCGAGCAGCGGCAAGATGATCAGCACCCACTTCCAGAATCCGCAGCTCGGCTGCGAAGAAAACTGCAACGAATGGGACGAGCAACGGGTCGAAGTGACCTACGACACGCTCGGGCGGATAATCGAATATGAGGACGCGGACGGCAACGTCGCCACCACGACCTACGACATAGCCGGCCGCCCCGTCACCACCTCCGACGGCAAAGGCACCCAGACCCGGACCTATGACCCCACCTCGGGCTTGCTGGTGAAACTGGAGGACTCAGCGGCGGGAACTTTCACCGCCGCCTACGACGCCGACGGCAACCTCGTCGAAAGGGGCCTTCCGAACGGGCTGCGAGCGCTGACGACCTATGACGAGACGGGAGCGCCGGTGCACCTGCGTTATGAGAAGACCAGCAGCTGCGCCCCGAACTGCACCTGGCTCGAGTTCGACGTCGAGGAGTCGATCCACGGACAGTGGCTGAAGCAGGTGAGCACGCTCTCGACGCAGGAATACGCCTACGACGTGGCGGGGAGGCTGCAGCAGGTCAAAGACAGGCCGGGAGGCGGCAGCTGCACGACCCGCTCCTACAGTTACGACTCCAACTCCAACCGCACGGCGCTCGTCACCCGAGCCCCCGCGGCCGGCGGCGCCTGCGACACCACCTCCACCGGGACCGTTCAGAGCTACAGCTACGACAAAGCCGACCGACTGCTCGGCACCGGGATCGTCTACGACCATTGGGGCCGGATCACGACCCTGCCGGCCGCCTACGCCGGCGGCAATGCCCTGACGAGCACCTTCTACAACAACGACAGGATCAAAAGCCAGACTCAGAACGGCCTCACCAACACCTACCACTACGACGCCGCATTGAGGCAGCGCCAGCGCGTCCGCACCGGTTCGCAGTCGAGTACCGAGACCTACCACTATGCGGACGACTCGGACTCGCCTGCCTGGATCGAGTCCAGCTCTGGCAGCTGGAGCCGAAACGTCGAGGGCATCGAAGGGGACCTGGCGGCGGTCCAGGACAGCAAAGAAGGCACCATCCTCCAGCTCGGCAATCTGCACGGCGACATCGTCGCCACCGCCAGCCTCGATCCCCAGGCCACGGAACCCCTCGACACCTTCGAGTTCGACGAGTTCGGCAACCCGAAACAACAGTCGACGCCGAAGTACGGCTGGCTCGGCGGCAAGCAGCGCCGCACCGAGCTTCCCTCCGGCGTGGTGCAGATGGGCGTTCGCAGCTACGTCCCGACCATCGGCCGCTTCCTCTCGATCGATCCGCTGCTGGGCGGCTCGGCCAACGCCTACGACTACTCGTTCCAGGACCCGATCAACAAGTTCGATCTCGACGGGCGCTGGTGCATTCCCTGTGGAGTGGCCATCGGCGCAGTCGCTGCGCGTGTGGCGATGAGCGTGATCGCGAAGCGCGGTGCGGCCCGCGCCGCCGCCAGGGGCGCGACGCAGACGGCGGCGCGGAGGAGCGCGCGCGCCGCTCGCCAGCAGGCTGCGGCGCAAAAACGATTGGCGCGGAGCGCCGGCAGGATCCTGAAGACCCTGGCCAACCGCAAAAAGCCGCTCGAAATCAAGATCCCGATCGTCAACGTGAGGATCAAGTTCGCCGTCCACAACCACGCGAGCGGGCCGCACAAAGGACTCCACCTGCAGGTCAACGGCTGGTCGCCGGGGCTCAAGGGGATCGGCAGTGTGCTCCGCCTCTTCTTCTAGCGGCGGCTGGGGCGTATCGTCAGCGGAGATGAACCGGGCAGAGGCTCAGCAGATCGCTCAGGCGGAGCTGGAGCGTGAGCGCGAGAAGGGCTATGAGGAGCTTCGCCGCGCCGCTCCGCGCGTGGTCGGGGAATCCCGGAGGTTCCTGGGCCTTCTGCGGCAAAAGGAGTGGGAGGCCCCGGAGGGCCACCGCGTGACCGAGACGAGAGCCGGTCCCTCGGGGACGAGCTACTTCGTCGAGCGGGAAGTCGACTGGGACGATTCCTACGGCGGCGCGCTGCGGCTCTGGGTCTACGTGCACGACGGGGAGTCGGCGGAACACCCCGAGTCTGCCACCAGCATCGTCGAGTCGCCCGCATGATCATGCGGGCTTGCGCAGCGCACTTGCAAGATCGCTAACAGATTCCCGGAAATCTGTCCAAAAGCTTGATCCCGGGTGGGAGAATCCTCGGGCGCTGTCGAATAGACACGCAGTCCACCGATCCACCATCTCTATCCGATGCCAGGAATCCGCACCAATGCCGCCGCCGAAGTCCTCGGCGTAAGCCCCAACACCCTCCGCAGTTGGGAGCGCCGCTACGGCTACCCGACGCCGAAGCGGACCGCGGGCAACCATCGCAACTACGAGCTGGTGGAGCTGCAGGCGCTGCGCGACGCCCTGGCGGAGACCGGCAACATCTCTTCCGCGATCGAGCTGGCGCGGCAGCGCCAGGCCGCGCCGGCCAACGACGGCAGCCTCTTCGCCGCCTTCGAGAGCTTCGACGAGGCCGCCGCCGACCGCGCCGTCGAGGAGAGTCTCGCTCTGCGCTCGCTCGAGCGCACGGTCGAGGAGCTGCTGCTGCCGGCGATCGACAAGCTCGCCGCCGACCCCGAGCGTGAGGCCGAGCTCGAGTTCGCCTCCCGGTGGGCGACCGGCTGGCTGCACGGTGCCCGCCGTCTCGCCTCCACCGCCGCGCGCCCGGCCGGGATCCTGCTGCTCGACTCCAGCCACGGCCAGGACGCCGAGGAGGTCTACACCCAGGCCCTCGATCTTGCCCTGCGCCGCGCCGGCTTCCGCGTCCTCGTCCTCTCCAACGAGCTCGGCGACGACCGCCTCGGCCGTGCCCTCGGCGCGCTGGACCCGACCGCGATCGTCCTCTGCGGCCCCGGCGCCGACACCCAGAGCGCCGTCAAGCTGGTCCGCAAGATCCGCGACCTCGGCTTCGTCGCCCCGCTCTACGGCTTCCGCGCCGACGGCCTGATCGGCGCCGCGGTCCCCTCCGCCGGCCACCGCCCCAGCGAGGTGACCGGCATGCTCAACGCCGACTTGCGTCGCCGCGCAACTCAGGCGTTCGCCTAACCGCGATCTGTCTCAGTCCCCGTATACGGGGGACATTCACGGATTCGCGGGGGCGGTCTCGCTGATTCCCCAGCGTTCGTGCAGCCGCCGCAGCGGCGCCGGAGCCCACCAGTTCCACTTGCCGAGCATCTCCATCAGCGAGGGCACCAATAGGGCGCGGATGATGCTGGCGTCGATCAGGACCGCCAGCGCCGTGCCGACACCGTTCTCCTTGATGAAGATGATCTCCGAGGTGGCGAAGGCGCCCATCGCGACCGCGAACAAGAGCGCCGCGGCGGTGACGATCCGCCCGGTCCGCTCCAGCCCGATCGCCACCGACTCCGACTCCGAGGCGCCATTGTCGCGCGCCTCCTTGATCCGCGAGAGCAGGAAGACCGCATAATCGGTGGAGAGGCCGAAGGCGACGGCGAAGAGCAGGATCGGCATCGTCTGCTCGATCGCTCCGGGGCTCGAGTAGTCGAGGAACCCCTCGAGGCGGCCGTCCTGGAAGATCAGCACCAGCAGGCCGAAGACGGCGCTGAGGTTGAGGAAGTTCATGATCAGCGACTTGATCGGCAGCACGACCGAGCCGGTCATCAGGAAGAGGATCACCAGCGTCCCCAGGATCACGATCGCCAGCGCGATCGGCAGGTGCTCGGCGAGGCTCGACTGGAAGTCGACGAAGTCGGCGGTGGCGCCGCCGACCAGGACCGTGGTCCCCGAGGGCGCTTGCAGGTCGCGGATCGCCTTCACCGTCTCCTGGCTGGCGTCGGAGACGAAGGGGTTGGCGGAGATGACCTGCAGCGCGGTCACTTCAGGCGAGAGCCGCTGCGGCGGCGCCACCTCGGCAACGCCCGGAACCGCACGCACCTCGGCCGCGAACCGCTGCGCCGCCTGCGGCCCGCCGCCTTCGAAGTCGATCCAGATCGGGGTGTCGTGGTAGGGAGGGAACTCCTTGCTGATCGTTTCGTAGGCCTGGTGGGCGCTGGCCGACTCCGGCAGCACCGTCGGATCGACGGTGTTGAACTTGATCTGCAGGAAGGGAAGGCCGAGGACGATCAGGAACAGCGCGCTGAGCGTCGCCACCGGCACCGGCCGCCGCATCACGAAGCGCGAGAGCCGGTACCAGAAGCCCGCCTGCGCCGGCCGCGCGTCGGCCTCGGCGCGGCGCTGCAGGAACTTCGGCGCGCCGGCGTTTACCCGGTTGCCGAGCAGGGTCAGGACCGCCGGCAGCACGGTCAGCGAGATCAGCGCCGCGAACAGCGCCACCAGCGCGCCGCCCAGGCCCATCGAGTAGAGGAAGCGCTGCGGGAAGACGAGCAGCGAGGCCATCGCCGCCGCCACGGTCAGCGAGGAGAAGAAGACGGTGCGCCCGGAGGTCGCCATCACCCGTCTCATCGCCTCCAGCCCCGGCCCGCTCTTGGCGATCTCCTCGCGGTAGCGGGAGACGATGAAGAGGCTGTAGTCGATCGCCAGCCCCAGCCCCAGCGCGGTGGTCAGGTTGAGGGCGAAGATCGAGATCGAGCCCACTTCGCTGGCGATCCGCAGGATCAGGAAGGTGCCGACGATCGCCAGCCCGCCGATCATCAGCGGCAGGAGCGCCGCGACGAGGCTGCGGAAGAACAGCAGCGAGAGCAGGAAGAGCAGCGGGAAGGCGAGCATCTCGGCCTTTTTCAGGTCTTCCTCGACCTGCTTGTTGACCTGCTCCTGGGCGACGGCGGGGCCGCCGACGAGGACCCCCGGCTGGGCGGAGAGCTCGTCGGCGATCTCGGCACCGGCCTCCTGCCAGGGCTTGTCCTCCCGCGGCTTCAGGGCGATCGCGAAGTAGGTGGACTGCCCGTCCCTGGAGACGAACGCGCGCGAGCCGGTGTCGTAGTAGCCGGTGACCGAGGCGACGTCGGGCCGATCGCTCACCTCGCGTTCGAGCGCCGTCACCCGCCGTTTGGTCGCCGGCTCGGATACCGGCGCGTCCTCGACCACCGCGACCACCGCCGTTCCCCGCAGGCCGGCTTCTTCCAGCCGGTCGACCGCCTTCACCGTCTCGGTGTCGGGATCGTCGGCGCCGTAGGGGTCGAGCCGGTCGGCGACCGAGCCACCGATCGCCCCCGCGAGGAGGAAGAAGACGAGGGCGAAGAGAGCGACCCGCCGCGCCCTTCCGTTTGCCAGTCGTGCCAGGGCGTCGAACATCAGCTGCTCCTCTCGTCGAGAGCGGAATCGAGGATCTGGGCCTCCATCCGCTCGCACCATTCGGCGAACCACTTCGTGAACTCGAGCCCTCCCTCCAGCACCACCATCGGGAAGGGATCCTCGATCTCACCCTTCAGGTCTTTGATCGCGTGCAAGCGCTCGTAGACGGCGAGCCGCTCGGCGCGCATCGCCCGCAGGATCTCCACTGCCTCCTCGCGCGGGAGGGCGTTGGCGAAGAAGAGCTTCAGCAGCCCTTCGTCGCGCATCTCGAAGGTCTCGGGCCGCTGCCGAAGCCAACTGCGCAGCTCCTCCTCGCCCTCGGCGGTGATCTCGTAGACGGTCCGTTTGCGCCCGCCGGTGGGGGAATCGGAGCCGACGATCAACCCCGCCTCGGCCAGCCGTTTCAGCTCCGGATAGATCTGTCCGTAGCTGGCGGCCCAGAAGAACCGGGTCGAGTTGTCGACCAGCGCTTTGATCTCGTAGCCCGACCGCGGTTCCTTGCGGACGAACCCGAGGATCACGTAGGCGGTGGCGCTCAGCTGCTCCATGTCTCTGTCTTACATATCTACCAGATATATCTTCCAGTGTGATTGTGATCACAGGTGTATGGTCAGCGGCTCGTGCTCAATAGCCAGGAGAGAGGAGCTTCGGATGTCGCTTGACCAGAGCAAGGTCGGCAGGGTCGTGGCCGAACAGATGGAGGCGATCGAGAACGATTACGGCGACGACTGCGAAATCGGCGATGTCTGCACGATCGTCGAGGTGGTCGGGCCGCACGGCTCGCACGTGCGGGTGCGGAGCAGCGACATGCGTCCCCACAGCGGCCTCGGGCTGATCCGGATGGCCGAACAGGCGATGCTCGGCAACCTCGGGGGCGCGGCCGAGTAGGAAGCGGTCTCCGACTATCCTCAGGCTTCGATGACTGGGGATGGATCGGACATCATCGTGATGAAGTTCGGCGGCACCTCCGTGGCCGGCGCCGAGCAGATCAAGCGCGCCGCAGGTCGGATCGTCGCCGCCCGCGAGGCGGGCAACCGCGTCGTCGCCGTGCTCTCGGCGCGGGGGAAGACGACCGACGAACTGGTCGAGCAGGCGCACGAGATCTCCGAGCGCCCCGTCGCCCGCGAGATGGACATGCTGCTCTCGACCGGGGAGCGGATCTCCTGCGCGCTCTGCGCGATGGCGATCCACGACATGGGCCACGAGGCGATCTCGCTGACCGGCTCGCAGGCGGGGATCGTCACCGACTCCTCCCACACCAAGGCACGGATCATCGACGTCCGCGCCGACCGCATCGCCGAGGCTCTGCAGCAGGATCGGATCGTCCTCGTCGCCGGCTTCCAGGGGGTCTCGACCGACAGCCGCGACGTCACCACCCTCGGCCGCGGCGGCTCCGACACCACCGCGGTCGCCCTCGCCGCCGCCCTCAGCGCCGACGTCTGCGAGATCTACACCGACGTGAGCGGCGTCTTCAGCGCCGACCCGCGCATCGTCCCCGACGCCCGCAAGCTGAGCCACGTCTCGTTCGAGGAGATGCTCGAGATGGCGGCTTCGGGCGCCGGCGTGCTGCAGCTACGCTCGGTCGAGTACGCCCGCAACCACGGCGTGCGGATCCACTGCCGGTCGAGCTTCGACGACTCACTCGGTACCTTCGTACTGACCGAAGAGGAGACGATGGAACGCCCCCTGGTAACCGCAGTCACGCACTCGACCGACGAGGCGCGCGTCACGCTCACCGGCCTGCCCGACACGCCGGGCGTCGCCGGCCGCGTCATGACCGCGCTCGCCGACGCGAACATCAACGTCGACATGATCATCCAGAACGAGCCCGAGTCCGGCGACCACCGCGCGGACATGTCGTTCACCGTCCCGCGCAGTGAGGTCGACATGGCCCGCGAGGCGCTCGAGCGGATCCAGGCCGAGCTCGGC
>JALYWY010000247.1 GCA_030852475.1 Actinomycetota bacterium
TCGTCAGCCCACTTGCGCCCAAGGGGGCTGCGCGGCGCTTCATCGGGCGGCACGGCGCAGATCGCGTACCAATGCAAGAGCGCCAACTGATGGGCCACCTTCTCGATTTCCTCCTCGGTCGAGCTGACGTCGAAGGTGGAAATCACCGAATCGATCATCGCGTAAGCAGCGCGAACGCCGAATTCGAGGTCGATGTCATCGCGGATCAGGCCGGCGTCTTCGTCGGCAGCGTGGACGGCCATGATCCAGCCGAGCATCGCATCATCCGCCGCTTTGTTCGCCTCCTCCCAACCGGAGCCGCGGAGATTGCGGGCGACGGCGACGATCGGTCGCAGCTCGGCGTTCTTGACTCGCCAGGACAGCGCCTCCCGCACCATTTCGTAGATCAGCTCGAACGAGGTCTGGCCGGAACGGGCACTTTCGCGCAGTCGCTGCGCGATCAGGCCGTAACCAGACATGTAGTCGCTGATGATCGCAGCGAGGATGTCCTGCTTGTCATCGAAGTTGTTATAGACAGTTGCCCTGGCCACCTGCGCAGCCCGGGCTATGTCGCCCATCGACGTCTCTGAGAATCCCCGACGGGCAAACAACTTCTGGCTCGCCTGGAGGATCTTCGTCCTCGCTTTTGGCTCCCCACGCCGTGGTCTCGTCAATTTTGGCCCCTCCCGAGGCGATTAGTCAGCCCCTTCACACAGGCGAGACTATCCAATGAAGGTGACATGACCATTCTCAATGAGCTTCTTCAGGAAGCTCATACCAGCGTTTGCGCTCTCCCAAACGGGAGCGCAGCTTCCACCCCCGGCTCTTGGGGACTTTGTCCAGTTCCAAGCGCAAGCGCTCCAACCGCTCTGCCACACGGGTTCCGGCGTCGAAGCCCGTCAAATTCAAAGCGAACTGTCCACTGCGCTCCGCAACCATTCCCACGGTACGCCACAACCCCCAGTCAGCTGCCGCCAGGCGGGTCAGGTAGGAGGAGTTGACGCCGCTGTCATCGGTGGTGAGATCGTGATCGCTGAAGATCGCGCAGGTGTCCAGGTAGTCCTTTTCGTTGGTTTCCACGACTTGGAGCTTCAGCAGGGCCAGATCGGCGAGAGGCAAGGTCAGCGGCACGGCCTCCAGGCGATTCCTGAAATCGATCCGGTGACAGAGATTCGCCTCGTCGACGAAGACGTCGACCTGACGCCGGTTGGCTTCATCGCTGAAGTAGAGCCGGCGGTTGCCGTGGAGCACGTTGAATTCACGGTCCGGTACATAGGAGAGGGACTCCATCAGCTGGGCCACCCCTTCCCTGGCCGATCCACTGGTGGCGAAGTCGATGTCGGCGTACTCTCGTTGCAGCGGTGGGCGGCGGCTGCTGGGGCACAGAGTCGCCACGGCGACGCCACCCAGCAGCCGCAGCGGAAGACCACGCTCAGCGGCGGCTTTCGCGATCCGTGCTCCCTCCGCGACGGGGTCCGCAAACGGCTCCATCCGGGGGCTCCGCCCCTACTCCGGTGGGATCTCTGCCGCGAGCTTGTCCACGTCGACCCCCTGGCGTCGCCGCGCCAGGCGGGCGACGAAGAAGGTCACCAACGAGGCGACGAGGATGATCGCGCAGTCACGGAAGAAGTGGCCCCTGTCGATGCCCAGATCCGGATACCGCATGTAGACCACGAACAGGCCGGTCAGCACCAGCGTCACCAGGCCCCCCGCCCAGGCGACGATGGGAATCCCCAAGAAGCGCTGGACCGTGGCGGAGGAGCGCCAGGCGTCGGGGCGCCGGTAGGGCAGCAGGACCGCGGCGATGCCGAGCAGGATCATCGTCACCAACTGCAGCAGCACCGCCTCGATCAGCACTTCGAAGAACCCTTCTTCGTTCGAGACCGCCCACCAGAGAACGAGGATGCTGAGAAGCACCGTGAGGCCGATCGCATAGTTCGGAGCGTGGGTGCGGGGCGAGACCCTGGCAAACCTCGAGGGGAGGATCCCGTCGAGGGCCCAGGCGAAGAAGGTGCGCACGGCGATCGTGATGTTGGGCAGGATCAGCAACGGATAGGCGACCGCGAAGGTGATGAAAAGCCACCACGCCAGCAGGGTGCTGCCGCCTGCGATCGAGGCCAGGAAGGTGTAGTAAGGCGGCGCCGCAAATGGGTACGTTTCTTCGCCAAGGCTGTTGATCGCGACGAAGAAGTCGTGGCCGAACTTGTTGAAGAAGAGGATCGCCAGGATCACCGCGATCCCGATGTGGACGACGGTCGCCAGGCTCATGGCTTTCACCTGGGTGGTGTCCTTGGCCCTTCGCACCTCGCCGGAGATGTAGATCGAGAGCCAGCTGTAGAGGGAGAGGCTGCAGATCGCCGCCCAGGTGGGCCAGAAGTTGTCGAGGCTGAAGGCGGGGCTGGTGTCGACGCCTTCTTTGCGGGCGTTGTCGATCACCGAGTTATAGGTGTCGGGTTCGCCGGTGATCGTCCCTGCGAACTGGTTGAAGCTGTTGACGAACCCGTCCTGGCTCTTGAAGAGGAGGACCACGAAGACCGTGCCGAGGCCCAGCATCGTCACCACCCAGAGCGCGTTCATGATCCGCGTCGTCCAGCGCCAGCCGCCGCCGAGGAGGACGGCCGAGAGCAGGATCACCGCGCTGCCGATCCCGAACTGCCAGCCCTGGCTGGTCGCGAGGTCTTCGCCCGCGGTCACCAGCGAGCCGCTCTCGCTGACCAGGCCCACCGCCGTCAGGGACGGACCCAGGGCGACGGTGACGAAAGCAAGCGCGACGAAGGCGATGGAGAGGATCACTCCAGAGGTCCAGAAGAAAGAGGAGATCAGGCCGATCACGGGATGCGTGACCCGGCCGACCAGCACGTAGTCGCCGCCGCTGCGCGGGATCGCCGAGGTGAAGAGGCCGTAACAGAGGCAGACGATCAGGGCGGCGACGAGGGCCATCCCGAGGCCGAGCCAGATCGAGCCCCCAGGGAAGGCGCCCAAGGTGAAAAAGATCGAGACCGCGAGGAAGATCGAGGTCGGCTGGCCCGCCATGTTGAAGACGAAGGTCGAAAACGGCGACACTTCGCGCACCAGACCCGTTGCCTTGCGGGCGTAGGACCCCCGCGACTCCCCCTCGACCGCTGGACTGCCCCCGGCCTCAGTCATGCTCTCCCCTTTCTCCCTTGCACCGTAGTTTCTACCCAGAAACCAAGTAATGGTTGATCACTCGACCAGCTTCCAAATGAACCAAGCAACCATCTAGGTGGCCGCTACCGTAATCGGAACCGGGGTTGATTGCCACCGTACGTCCGATTTTCGTCACCCCCTTGCTCTCGTGGATGTGGCCGTGCAAGCTGAGGAGCGGCTGCGTCTCCTCGATGATCTGGCGTACCGCAGGGCTGCCAGTTGGGACCTCGTGCGGGCGTCCCCCCTTCATCACGTAGCGCAGTTCCTCGTCGACCTCGAAGGCGGTGTCGAGGCTGCTCTCGTAGGGCGGCACGTGGACGTTGAGGATCGCCTGGCCCGGCTTCTCGAATTGGTCGACGAGCCGTTTCAAGCGTGAGTAGATCTCCTCCTCGTCCAGCTCGCGCGGCGTCTGCCAGGGGGTCCGGTTGGAGTAGCCGAAAGAGGCCATCTCGTGGGGGCCGATGATCTCCACGGTCTCGTCGCAGGCGACGACGCTGGTTCCCGCCTCCAGCACCTCGTCGACCGACCAGGGGTCGTCGTTGCCGGGAATCACGTAGGCGCGCTTGCCGGTTCCGGCCAAGCGCTCGTCCGCGAGCTCGACCCAGAGACGCAGCTCGTCGAGCAGCGCCCGTTCAAAGGCCTCTTCGCGCCGGGCCGAGTCGTTCGCCAGGATCCGGGCCTCGTCCCGGTCGACGATCAGCGGGTACATCCCATTGGTCGAGATCGCCCGCTGCATCTGGTCGAGCTCCTCGGCGGTGCGCGCAACCCGCGTCTCGCCGATCACCTTGGCGCTGTAGGAGCCGTCCCCCTCCCGCACGATCGGCACCAGTGCCTTGCCGGTCAGATCCCCACCCATCACCAGCACGTCCGCCGGGTAGTGCGCGGCGGCGTTGACGAACTTCTTCCAGCAGAGACGGGAACCGTGAACGTCCCCCGCGTAGAAGAGACGCACGATCTCGGTCTTTTGACGACGCTTCAGCATCAGGCATTCCCCGGTTCCCCGAAGAGGGATCATCGGGGATCTACCCGGCAACCGCCGGGCGGCAATCGATTATTTACTGGTCACTCTGTCTTGTCACCAGCCAGTTGAAGCTCGCTTCGCAGCAAGCGCATCGCCGCTTCCGGATCGAGCGTCGCAAGCAGGCCGGCCGCCGCGAGCACGTAGCTTCCATCGACATAGACCGCCGGGTCGCGCGGAGCCAGGGACCGCGGCTGCCTCCTCTTCAGCGCCTGCCGGAGGATCCAGCCGCCGTCGTCGCGGTGGGCGAAAACCCCTCCGGTGCCCAGGATCCGCCTCACCTCCCGCAAATCGGGGCCGCTGCGAACGAGGGTAGGCGGGCCGCCCCTCCCGGGGGTCAGCAGCATCGTCCCGCAGTGGCGGGAGAGCGCATGGGTCGCGCAGGAGACAGCGAGCAAGCCGTCGAGTCGGGCCTCCCGCTCGTCCCCCGGGAGCCATGCAGGATCCCTGCCTCTGATCGAGACAGCTTGTCGAATTTCCGCCTCTTCCCCGCTGCCTTCGGCCTCCAGCCACCGCCCGTCGGCCGCCAAGGCACCCGCCGCTCCCGAACGCAAACCGAGGTCACCCTCGACCGTTCGCAGCGTCGCCGGCGGCGGCAGCAGCGGGTCCTCGATTCCAGGCGAGGAGACGTCGGCGATGCGGTCGGAGTGGACGTCGGTGGTCGCTCCGCCGATGTCGACGACCGCGACGTCGCCGACGCCCGGCTGCGCCGAAGTGCCGCGCGCGAGCAGGCGCGTCGCCTCCAGGACCGCCTCTGGCGTGGGCATCTTCACCATCCGCTCGAACTCCGGGCTGGCGCTGAGCCCCTTGCCGCCGATCACGTGCTCGAGGAAGAGGCGCAGGATCGCCTCTCGAGCCGACTCGATCTCCATCCTCCCCAGCTCTGGCATCACGTTGGCGGCGACCTCCGCGACGGTCCCGGCGCGCCGCAGCATCTCGGCCGCCTCCCCGGCGACGTCGGCGTTGCAGGCGACCACCGCGTGGTCGCCGATGCCCCGCGCGGCCAAACGCCGCGCGTTCTCCACGACCAGCTCGGCCTGCCCGCCGTCGGTCCCGCCGGCGAAGAGGACGATCTCGGGCCGGGCCGCCTGCAGCTCGTCGAGCTGCTCGTCGCCCAGGACTCCGGCGACCACGGTCTCCACCCGCGCGCCGGCGTTCAGCGCCGCTTGCCGCGCCGCAGCCGCGGTCAGGTCCTCGACCAGCCCGACCGCCGCCACCTTCAGCCCGCCGCCCGCGCTGGAGACGGCGAGCTGCTCGTCGACGGAGGCCGCGCCCCCAGCCGAGTCCATGGCGGCCGCCAGGGCGGCCGAGTAGCCCTCCATCAGGTCGGTGCCGATGCTGGTCGGGACCTCCGCTCGAGCCAGCAGCCTCCCCTCCCCCGGGTCGACCAGCCTGACCTTCGTGTAGGTGCTGCCGAAGTCGGCGAGAGCGACAGCACCCACTGTCAGGCGGGCACCCCGCCGCGGCGCTCGATCAGCGCGTCGACGAGGCGGTCGATCGTCCCCGGCGTCTCGATCCCATTTGCGTTGAGATCCCCGCGAACGTCGATCGGGATGTCCGAGCCTTCGATGTCCTCGTTCAGCACCCCGCCCATGAAGACCGGCACCTCCCCCGCCCCGGCGTTGCGCAGCTCGCTGATCAGCAGCTGGCCGAAGGAGCGCGCGACACCGTTGTGGGTGGTGATCACGACGGCGTCGGCGTCCGTCTCGATCACCGCTTTGACGATGTCCTCGGGGTCGCGGTTGATGCCGAAGTCGATCACGTCCGTTCCCACCGCGGCCAGCGTCGAGGCAAGCAGGAACTCGGCGAACTCGTGCACGTCGGTGGAGGTGACGAGGACCTTCATCCCCCGGATCGCCTCCTCCTCGTGACGGCCCTGCAGCTCGACCAGCAGCCGCTGGCGCTCTTCCATCGTGCTCTTGACCAGATCGGTTTCGAGGACGGGGCGGCGGCCGCGGGGGAACTCGGGGTCGGGCTCACCCGCCCCGAACAGCTCCTCGCAGCGGGTCGAGCCGAGCCGTTTGAGGACCAGCAGCAGCTGCCCTGGGTCGCGGGTGTCGATGCCGGCGCTACCGAGGCCTTTGATCGCCGCCTCGAAGAAGGCCTTGCCGCCGCGGACGAGCTCGTCGCGCATCGCCTCGATCTGCGCCCAATCCACTACCGGCTCGACCATCGGCACGTAGTCCTCGATCCGGCGGCTGATCGTCTGCACCGTCGCCACCTCCTGCCAGGTGGGGATCCGCTCGGTCTCGGTGACCGGCACCGCGATCGGCGCCGCGCCGAGCCGGTAGCGCATGTCGACCATCTTGTTGAAGAGGAGGTCGGTGTTGAGCACGGCCATGTTGGCGTCGAAATCGGGCGTGTTGCCGATCGTGTCTCCCTGCACGTAGGAGAACGGCACTTTGTCCGGGTTGACGGCGTCGAGGGCGAGCGTCACCGCCGACTTGACCACCGGGTTCTGGGTGAGGCCGCCCCACGAGGGGGAGTAGGCGGCGCCGATCAGCTCTTCGCTGATGTAGCGCTCGACCATCGCCCAGCCGATGTAGTTGGCGTAGTCGTGGAAGACGCCGGGGTAGCCGTCCTCGAGGTAGGAGTCGAAGACCACCCCCTCGTCTTTGAAGGCCGCCAGCAATCCCGCCGCCTGCAGCGTCACCACGGTCTGGTTGACGTCGTCGTCGTAGTAGGGCCAGCGCCAGGAGTACTGCGAGAGGACGCCGATCGTGGTGATCCCGGCCCGCAGGGCATCGATGGCGTTTTCGACCGAGCCCGGCCCGCCGATCGTGTTGTCGGCCGCCTCCGGCTGGATCGGCACCGTGTGCGCGAGCTCCCACCAGTCCTGCTCGGTCATCATCACCGGACCGGTCTCCTGCGGCGCCTCGGCGCGTTTGTCTTTAGGCAGCCCCATGCGGCGCTCGGCGATCAGGTTGAAGCGATCGGGCGGCCGGACGCCGCGGGAGAGGGCGTCTTCGTAGATCGAGCCCAGCGCCTCGCGGGTGTCGGCCCAGGTGGCGAGGCCGATGTTCATGCAGGTGCAGGGGATCCCCTCCTGCCGCGCCCGTTCGCGCCACTCGCGCTCGGAGCCGACGCCCTTCTCCTCGCAGTACGCCGAGCGGGCGCGCTCGATGCCCTTGGCCATCCCCCGCCCTTCCTGGACGATCTCCCGGCCGTCCGGCAGGTCGGCGGGGAGCAGCGCGCTCAGGTCGACGTCGATCTCGCTCATCTCCTAACCCTCCAAGATCCAGCCGCCGCTGACCTCGAGGACCTGGCCGGTCGTGTAGCCGCCCCCGTCGGAGGCCAGGTAGAGGACAGTTTCGGCGATCTCCTCCGGCTTGCCCATCCGTCCCAGGGGCGTCATCTCCAAAGCTTCGTCGATGTGCTCCTTCGGGATCTCCCAGTCGTCCTCCCAGTTGGCCGCGATCGGGCCGGGAGCGACGGCGTTGACCCGGACCTCCGGCGCCAGGTCCCGCGCCAGCGCCGAGGTGAAGGCGCGGACGCCGCCCTTGGCGGCGCAGTAGGTGACGGCAACCGAGTTGACGACGTTCTCCTGGTTGATCCCGTTGCCGTAGGAGCCGGAGAAATTGACGATCGCGCCGTTGCCGGTGGCGCGCAGGTGCGGCGCCGCCGCCTGGCAGACCCGGAAGGTCCCGAGCAGGTCGACGTCGAGCAGGGCCGCGAAGGCGTCCGATTTGGACTCGGCGAAGCGCACCGCGTCGTCGGGGTCGATCCGTCCCGCCGTGTTGACGACTACGTCGATGCGGCCGTAGCGCTCGGCGGCGTCGGCGACGAACCGTTCGACCGACTCCTCATCGGTCACCTCCACCTGGGCGATGTGGCCCGAGGCGCCGGCGCCTTCGATCTCATCCAGGGCCTGTCGCGCGGACTCCCCGGAAGAGCGGTAGCCGAGCGCCACCGTCGCCCCCTCCCGGCCGAACGCGCGGGCAACCGCCCCGCCGAGAGCCCCACCGGCTCCGGTGACGAGCGCGACCCTCCCCTCGAACCGCCTTCCGTCGTTCCAGCGCTCCATTGGTACGCGAGAGTCTGACGGGTAACCCTCCGGAACGTCAACAAAGGAGAGCGAGCCCCCCGCGGGGACTCGCTCTCCTTCCTCAGGTGCGAGCCTGCTCTTTGACTTCCTGCGCGCCTTCTTTGGCGCTGTCTTTGAGCTCTTCGGTCTGCTCCTGGCCGGCTTCTTTGGCGGTCTCCATCGCCTGGTGGCCCACGTCTTTGGCGTGCTCACCAACTTCTTTGGCACCTTCGACCGCCTGCTCGGCGACCTGGCTGGCGACGTCGCGGCCCCGATCGAGGGCCTCCTGGCCGGTTTCGGCGGCCGTTTCCTTCACCTGATCGGAGATCGGCCCGACCTTTTCGTCCTCGATCCTCGTGCTCGGCAGCATCATCCCGGCGAGGAAGCCGGCGGCGAGCCCGCCGATCGCAAGGCCGATCGGGTTTTCCTGGGCGACGCCCACCGCCTGCTGGGCTCCTTCTTTGACCTGCTGCCCGTCAGGGGTGGCTTCGCCGACTCTGTGGGTAGTCCCCTGGACCTGCGAGATCAGCCGCTCGCGCTTGTCGCTGATCGACTCTTTGACGCGGGTCTTCACGTCGGTCTTGTAGGCGAGAGCGTCGACGGTGTCGCCCATTTCGGCGCGCGTCTCCTCTATCTCCTGGCGGATTTGGCTTGGCTCTTGGCCCATTGCACGTCCTCCTTCACGGTTTCGACGGTTTGTTCGGGGGCAGGTGGCGTTGCCTGTTTCACTCGGTCTTTCCCGGACATCGCCAGAACCGCGGCGATCGCGCCGTAGATGACCGTGACGATGAGGGCGGCGGCCCAGAGGTCCATCGCCTTGTCGAGCAAGGCGATGAGCATCGTCGTCAGTGCCCCCAAAGCGAGCAAGCCCACCACCGCGGCGCCGCCGAACATCCCGGCGCCCTGGCCTGCGACCTTCCCTTTCTGGCTCAACTCGACTTTCGCCAGCTCGATCTCTTTGCGAACGAGCGTCGTCGTCTGCTCGGAGAGCTGTTTGACCAGCTCTCCGGTCGAGTGCGAGCGCAGCTCGTTCGCCTCTCCATTCGCGGTGCTCATCGCAACGCGGGGGCCGGACTACCCGGCTGGGCAGTCGGAGGCGGCGGCGATACCACCGGCTCGACGGCGGAGCGCCGTGGAGTCGTCTGCGGTACCTGGGCGGCCGGTCGCGTGCCGTTCCGCTGCTGGTAGCGACTGCGGCTCGACGCTTTGAGGAAGCGAGCGGCGGCGACACCGACCACGAGACCTCCCGCCAGCACCGCCCAAGGACGCCGCCGGCCGAGATCCTCGACGTCTTCCAGCATTTTGTCCGGGCCGTTGTCTTTCAGGTAGGAGCCGACTTTCTCCGTCTGCTCAGCGGCGCGGTCAGCCAGTTTCGCCGGCGTCTCTTTGCCCTGTTTGCGTAGCTCCTCACCAACGCTGCGCAGGTCCTGAGCGGTGCTGCTCACTCGCTCCCCAGCCTGCGTCGAGCGCTCATCGATCTGCTGGCGAACGCCCTCCTGCGCTTTGCCGGCGGCCTCACGCGCTTTCTCCTGCGCCTGGCCCGCGACGTCCTGCGCTTTTTCCTGCGCTTCGCCAACGGTTCCGTCAGCCATTTCGATCCTCCAAGTTTCGTCTCGTTTGCGTACTGCGCCCGGGTAGGGGCGCTCGACGGCGTTAGCCGCTTCTTCTTCTTGCCTATGTGACCGGCGGCCAGGTCCGAGGCTCGTCAACCTCGCCACTCCGCGGTCCCTGTTTCCCAAGATCGGCTCGAACCTGACCGAGACGGCACGACATCGGGTTCACGGTGCGATTACCCCCAAGTGCGATAGACAAACGCTCCCTTGGAATCTCCGGCCGCCATCTTCATCCGCTTCCTCAAGTTCGGCTGCCTCGCCTGGGGAGGGCCGGCGGCACAGATCGCGATGATCAAGCGCGAGTGCGTCGACGAGGAGAAATGGGTCGACGAGCAGGGCTTCCAGCGGACGCTGGCGGTCTATCAGGTGTTGCCGGGGCCGGAGGCGCACGAGCTCTGCGTCTACTTCGGCCGCCTGCGCGGGGGCAAGCTCGGCGGCTTCGCGGCGGGACTGGGATTCATGCTGCCCGGGTTCCTGCTCATGCTCGGGCTATCGGCCCTCTATGTCGAGACGGGGATCGCCGACGACCTCGATGCCCTCTTCTACGGCCTCAGCGCGGCCGTCGGGGCGCTGGTCGCGCGAGCACTGGTGCGTCTGGGGAAATCCTTCATCGTCGACGTGCCGCTGGCGCTGATTGCCATCGCCGGCTTCGCACTCACCCTCTTTGCCGGCGTCAGCTTCTTCCTGGTGTTGCTGGGTGGCGGGTTGATCTACGAGATCTGGCGGAACGCCCGTAGTTGGATGAGCGGCGCTCCCTCACTGTCCTTCGGGCCGGCGGCGTTGATCTGCATCGGCGCAGGAGCGGTGACCATCAGCCTTACCGGAGAGATCTTCTTCGAGGGCCTGAAGTCCGGGCTCCTCACCTTTGGCGGCGCCTACACGGTGGTTCCGTTTCTCCACGACAGCGCCGTCACCAACCACCACTGGCTGACCGAGAGCCAGTTCATCGACGGCCTCGCGATCGGGGGCATCCTCCCCGCCCCGCTGATCATCTTCGCCACTTTCGTCGGCTACATCGCAGGGGGACTGGTCGGCGCGCTGGTGATCACGCTCGGCATCTTCATCCCCGCCTTCCTCTTTCCCATCTACTTCCACCGTCAGCTGGTGGCGATTGCCGAAAACGAACGCCTGCACCAGTTCCTGCTTGGGGTGGCGGCCGGGGTAATCGGCTTGATCGCGGCGGTCACCGTCGAAATCGTCGACGTCGGCGTAGTCGACGCCTACACCGCAGTGCTGGCGATCGGCGCCTTCCTCGCGCTCAACCGCTGGCACGGGAAACTGACCGTTCTCTACGTGGTGCTCAGCTGCGGCGCGATCGGGGCGCTGCTCCAGCAGACCGTCGCCTAGGCGTCCGAGGGGGCGCGGCCGGTCAGCGACATGGGCTCCGCGACCGGCCGCCGCCTCCAGACCTCGGCGGGGGAGGTGCTCGTTCGCAAGGCTCGCCGGCGCCTAAAAGGGGCGAGGCGCCGGGTTTTCACCACGATCGAGCACGTACTAAACGATAGTTCTGCTCCTCCCCTTCCAAAGGGGGGTTGAGCCCGCCCTGCGATTAGTCCATTCTTATGTGGGCAGTGGGAAAGCGGGAGGAGAAAGAGAAACGAGACTGGCACCGCCAGCCCTCGGATTCGGCCGAGGGCATCCAGGCGATGCTGAACGCGCTGCCGGCAATGGTCGGTTATTGGGACAGCGAAATGCGCAACCGGATGGCCAACAACGCCTACATCGAGTACTTCGGCAAGTGCCCGCAGGAGATGCGCGGCATGCACATCTGGGACCTACTCGGACCCGAGTTATATGAGAAGAACCGGCCCCACATCGAAGCGGCGCTGGTGGGCGAGCCGCAGCTCTTCGATCGCGCGATCACCATCCCTTCGGGAGAGGTTCGCTACACCCAGGCCTCCTACATCCCGGACATAGTCGACGGAGAGGTGCGTGGTTTCTTCGTCCTCGTCACCGACATCACCGAGCGACGGCGAATCGAAGAAGAAGTCGAGGAGAGCCGGACCCGTCTGGCCGAAGCCGAGCGGGTGGCACGGATGGGCAGCTGGGAGTGGGACATTCCCAGCGGCAGGCTGACTTGCTCCGAGGGGCTCTTCGCCATCTACGGCACTCCTCCGCAGGTGTATGAGGACTACGACCCGAGCCAAACGGGGCCCGTGCACCCGGACGATCGGGCTCGTGTCGAACACGAGCTGCGCCAGGCGGTGGAGGCCGGCACCCCGATCGACTTCGAGTACCGGATCATCAGGCCCGATGGCCGCGTCCGTCGCATCCACAGCCGTGCCGAGCTGATCGCCGACAGCGACGGCAGCCCCCTCCGCCTCACCGGCACCGTCCAGGACGTGACCGAGGTCCGCGCCGCCGCCGACGCCCTCCACCAGACCGCCAACGACCTCGGCCGCCGCGCCGCCGAGCTCCACCACTTCCCCAACCGCTCCCGGGAAAACGGGGACCTCTCCAAGTTCCTCAGCTCTCGCCAGGTCGAAATCCTGGCGCTGGTGGCCGAAGGGCTGAGCAACGCCGAGATCGCCTCCCGCCTCTACCTCACCGAGAGCACGGTGAAATGGCACGTACGGAAGATCCTCAAGGCATTAGGGGTGGCGAACCGGGCGCAGGCGGTGGCGCGGTACCTGTCGGCGGCGCCA
Organism: Actinomycetota bacterium; assembly: GCA_030852475.1. Taxonomy (GTDB): domain Bacteria; phylum Actinomycetota; class Thermoleophilia; order Solirubrobacterales; family 70-9; genus VAYN01. Next base: position 12,448 of record JALYWY010000247.1, read on the forward strand.
GCGCGGAACTGATCACATGGCATGGGGCGGGCTGGACTCGAACCAGCGACCGACGGATTATGAGTCCGCTGCTCTAACCAACTGAGCTACCGCCCCCGAAGCGTCAATTGTCCTCCTATGTGGAGGCAAACTGCCGCCTCGCGGAGAACGTATCGCGCAGGCTGATCAGGCGCTGAACAGCTGCGCCAACGAGCGGCCCACGTCCGGGGGCTCCTCTTCGCCTTTGGCGGCGGCAGCGGCGCCGTCGGCGAGGGCCTTGGCGGCGTCGGCGATCTGGTGGTCGCGACCGCCGCGGATCGTGCCGGTCTTCTTCGCTTCGGCGAGATCGGACTCCATCAACCCGGCCAGCTCGGCGAGGCGGCGGAGGCCGACGACGCTGGCGGTGCCCTTGAGCGCGTGGGCTTCGGCGCGCATCGTCTCGAAGTCGGTGGTGGCGGTGGCGAGGCCGGCGGAGATCACGTCGCAGCGCCGCTTCGCCTCTTCGGCGAAGGACTGCAGGAGCTCCTCCTCGGTGGCGGCTTTCTCGTTCATCGGGCGATTGCTTTGTCGACGGCTTCGTGCATCAGCTTGAGCCCAAAGGCCCCCTCGATCGTCTCGCGGACGATCCCGCGGCGGTCGATCGTGAACAGGTAGGGCTCGGTCGGCAGGCGGAACGCCCGCACCTGAGGCCGGACTCCCTGGTCCGGATCGTTCTGGTTGTAGATCTCCATGTGAATGAAGGCCGCCTTGTCTCCGTATTCCTGTTTTGCCTGCTCCGCCACGTCGACGACGGGGCCGCAGACCCGACTCTGGCAGAACTCGGGGGTCGCAAACAAGAGCACAATGGGTTCTTTACCTAACGCTTCCGCGTAATCCACCTTGTTCTGGGTGTCCGGGGGGACTCGGGTCGTGATCTTCGACAGGTTCCCGTCCACGTCCTGCGCGGTGGGCGTATTGATAACCGGTGCTCTGTCGCCGCGTTTCGGAACCCGCTGGAATTCGCCGACTACCGCTGCACCCGGCAGCAGCGCCCCCTGCAGTTCCCCGTCCTCCCTGAGGATCGCGGCGACGCGCCACTCTCCCTCGCTCGGCAGGTTCAACTCGGTGGAGTAGACGACGGTCGCGACGTCGGGATCCTCGCTCGTCGTCTTGCCGCGAAAGGCCGGCTTGGTGGCGAGGCTTTCGATCGAGGCGGGAAACGGTCCCTGCGCCGGTTGGTCGAGAGCCTGCGCCTGCGCTTTGGAGACCTGGCCACGGTTGCCGGATTTCGATTTCGCCCCCGGCGTCGCCTCCGGAACCTTGGCGATGTAGAGGGCGACTTCGGCGTCAGGGACATCCCCCTCGTCACGGTCGAAGATCCCGAATGGGTACCGGTTCCTCCCCGGGTGGAAGACGACCGCTTCCGGCTGGACGACCAGTTCGGTGGGAGCGTCAGCGGCCTTCAGCACTTCGCGCAGCGTCCTCCCCTCGACGGTGGGGAAAGCCGACTTCGGCGGCGCCGGGTGGCTCTGGGCTGGCGCCGGGGCATCCGTAGTCGAGCCCGAGTCGGAGTCCCCGCCGCAGCCAGCCACCAGAGCTCCCGCCGCCAGCAGGCAGAGCTGCGCTAGGGGGTGGCGGGGGGCGCGCATCGGCGGCATGTTATGGAGAGATAGGGTGCCCGGGGTTCGAGACGAGGAGGAGACGGAATGGCTGAGCGAGCGGCACTGGTGACGGGAGCATCGAGCGGGATCGGGCTGGCGATCGCGAAGGCGCTCGGCGAAGAGGGTCATGCCCTGACCGTCTCCGCCCGCCGCCCGGAGAAGCTCGAGGAGGCCGCCCAGGGACTTCGCGACGAAGGTTTCGAGGTGAACTCGGTGGCCGCCAACATGGCCGAGGAGGAGGACGTTCTCGCCGTCTTCGGCGCCCACCGCGAGGCCTACGGGCGCCTCGACGTCCTCGTCAACAACGCCGGCGTGGGAATCGGCGCGCCGATGGAGCAGATCCAGACCAAGCACCTCGACATGCAGCTGGCGGTGAACCTGCGGGCGCTGATCCTCGGCACCCGTGAGGGGCTGCCTCTGCTGCGCGAGGCCGGTGCCGAGCACGGCAAGGCGCTGATCGTCAACACCGCCTCGATCGCCGGCAAGGGCGGCCAAGCCTGGTTGTCCATCTATGCCGCGACGAAGGCCGCGGTGATCAACTTCACCCAGTCGACCCACCGCGAGGCCGGCAACGCCGGGATCCAGTGCACGGCGCTGGCGCCGGGCTTCGTGGAGACGCCGATGACCGAGTTCGTCCAGGGCCAGATCCCGCCCGAGGACATGATCCGGCCGCAGGACCTCGGCGAGGCGGTCCGCTTCCTGCTGCGCACCTCGCGCAACTGCCACGTGCCGGAGATCGTCTTCACGCGCCCCGGGGAGGGGCTTGACACCCCCTGAGGTGGACTCGGGCGCGGGCGAGCGCCTGCGGATACTGGTCGCCGCTTTCGGCGACGCCGGGCACGTATTCCCGGCGATAGCGCTGGGCAAGGCCCTGGCCGCGCGCGGCCACGAGGTCGTGATCGAGACCTGGGAGGAGCGGCGGCAGGCGGTCGAGGGCGAGGGCCTTGGCTTCGCCGCGGCCGAGGAATACCGGATGTTCCCGCCGCCGGATCCCGAGTCCGAGGAGGGCCAGCACGCGGCGGAGGCGGCGCGGGCGCTGCTGCCGCTGCTGGAGGACTTCCGCCCCCACGCGGTCGTCAGCGACATCCTCACCCTCGCCCCCACCCTCGCCGCCGAGCACGCCGGGGTCCCGCTGGCGACGCTGATCCCTCACATCTACCCGGTGGTCGAGCCCGGGCTGCCCTTCTTCGCGATCGGGCTGCGACCGCCGCGAACGGGGCTCGGCCGGGCGATCTGGCGCACGGGGCACGAGCGGGCCCTGCGGGTCGGCCTCGAGCAGGGACGGCGCGACCTCAACGTCCAGCGCTCCCGCCTCGGCCTCCCCCCGATCGACCGCTTCCACGGCGGCATCAGCCCCGACCTGGCACTGGTCGCCACCTATCCGCAGCTCGAGTACCCGCGGCCCTGGCCACCGGGGGTGGAGGTGACCGGTCCGATGACCTTCGAGGTGCCACACCCCGAGATCGAGCTGCCACCCGGGGACGAGCCACTCGTCCTCGTCGCCCCCAGCACCGCCCACGATTCCGAGAACCACCTGGTGCGGACGGCGCTGGCAGCGCTGGCGGAGGAGCCGGTGCGGGTGGTGGCGACGACCAACCGGGTCAGGCCGCTGCGCCCGATCGAGGTGCCGCCCAACGCCACCCTGGTCGAATGGCTCAGCTACAGCCAGCTGATGCCGGCCGCCTCGCTGGTCATTTCCCACGGCGGCCACGGCACCGTCGCCCGCGCCCTCGGCGCCGGCACCCCGGTCCTCGTCTGCCCGATCATCGGCGACATGAGCGAGACCGCGATGCGGGTCGCCTGGGCCGGTGCCGGCCTCTCCCTCCCCTGGCGTCTCTGCCGGCCGGCTCCGGCCCAGTCGACTCGCATCGCCGTCTCGCTCATATCGCCGATGATCGGGCAGATGAGGACGGGGGTGCCGGCGCCGAGGGCGCGGGCGACGGTGCCGTGGCCGCCGTGGGAGATCACCAGCGAGGCGGCCGGCATCAGCTGGCTGTAGCTGAGCCATTCGACCAGCGTCGCGTTGGCGGGGACCTCGATCGGGCGCAGCGGCTTGACCCGGTTGGTCGTCGCCACCACCCGCACCGGCTCGTCGGCCAGGGCCGCCAGGGCGGTGCGGACGAGGTGGTTCTCGGAGTCGTGGGCGGTGCTGGGGGCGACGAGGACGAGCGGATCATCCCCCGGGGGGAGCTCGATCTCGGGGTGGGGCATCTCGAAGGTCATCGGCCCGGTGATCTCGACTCCGACCGGCCAGGCCCGCGGGTACTCCAGTTGCGGATAGGTGGCCACAAGTGCCAGGTCCGGGCT
>JALYWY010000101.1 GCA_030852475.1 Actinomycetota bacterium
TCCTCGCAGATGATCAGCGTCCGCTCGAACTGGCCCATGTTCTCGGTGTTGATCCGGAAGTAGGCCTGCAGCGGCATCTCGACTTTGACCCCGGCGGGGACGTAGACGAAGGAACCGCCCGACCAGACGGCGCTGTTCAGCGCCGCCAGTTTGTTGTCGTTGGGCGGGATCACCGTCGCCCAGTACTCGCGCACCAGGTCCTCGTGCTCGCGCAGGGCGGTGTCCATGTCGGTGAAGATCACGCCCTGGGCCTCGAGCTTCTCGTTCACCTGGTGGTAGACGACCTCGGACTCGTACTGGGCGCCGACGCCGGCGAGGAATTTGCGCTCGGCCTCGGGGATTCCCAGGCGGTCGAAGGTGTATTTGATGTCCTCCGGGACCTCGTTCCAGTCGCGGCTGTTCTTCTCCGAGGCGCGGACGAAGTAGTGGATGTCGTCGAAGTCGATCTGCTCGAGGTCGCCACCCCAGTTCGGGGTCGGGCGGCTTTCGAAGTGCTCCAGCGCTTTCAGCCGGAACTCCCGCATCCACTGCGGCTCGTCCTTGAACTCGGAGATGGTTTCGACGACCTCGCGGGTCAGCCCCTTCGGGGCTTTGTAGGCGTAGCCCGTCTCGGGATCGTTGAAGCCGAACTTCTCTTTGTAGTCGGCGTTGATGCCGGCCAGCTCGCGTTTCTCGGCGAGCACCTCGGGCGTTGCCATGTCAGTTGACCTCCAAAGTGATGGTGTCGTCCTCGACTCCGACGGGGAAAGTCTGGACCGGCTGGAAAGCGGGGAGCGTCTTCGGCCTACCGGTGCTGAGGTCGAAGAGGGAGCCGTGGCGGGGGCACTCGACCGTGCAGGCGGCCGGGTCGAACTCACCCTCGGCGAGCGGCCCGTTGTCGTGCGAGCAGCGGTCTTCGATCGCGTACAGGGTGCCGTCGCAGTTGAAGACGCCGATTTTGGTCCCGTCGTGCTCGACCAGGCGCATATCGCCCGGCTGCAGCTCCGCTGCCGGGCACACGGGGATCTTGGTTCCTGCGGTATCGGTCAAGAGGGGTGGTGCTCCAGTGCCGCAATCGCGGCTAGTGAGGATCGAGACTTAATCCTACTTCTACAGTCGGATTTTAGCGGGGCGATGAGTTCGGCCCATTGGCCTGGTCTTATCTACAGCACCCCACAGACGAAAGGATTTCGAAGATGAGCGAGAGGACCAGTTACGCGCCCGGCACCCCCTGCTGGGTCGACCTGGCGACGCCGGACCTGGAGGCCGCCGAGCGGTTCTACGGCGAGCTGTTCGGCTGGGAGATCCCCGAGCTGCCGGACTCGGCCGAAATGGGCGGCTACCGGCGGGCCAAATTGAACGGCAAGGACGTCGCGGGCGCGATGCCGCTGATGGAGGAGGGACAGCCGTCCGCCTGGAACACCCACATCTCGGTTGACGACGCCGACGCGATCGCGCGTGCGATCCAGGAAAACGGCGGCACGATGCTCGCCGAGCCGATGGAAGTCTCGAATTACGGGCGGCTCGCGATCTTCACCGACCCCGCGGGCGCCTTCTTCGGGATCTGGGAGCCCGCCGACTTCGCCGGTGCCGAATTGGTCAACGAGCGGGCGGCACTCGGCTGGAACGAGCTCAACACCCGTGATCCCGAGGGCGCGAAGCGGTTCTACGGCGCCGTCTTCGGCTGGGAGACCAACGATCTCGAGATGGAGGGCGGCGGCACCTACACCGAGTGGTTGGTCGAAGGCAATCGGGTGGGCGGGATGCTCGACATGCGCGGGCGCGTTCCCGACCCGGTCCCGCCGCACTGGCTCGCCTACTTCGGCAGCGTCGACACCGACGAGGCGGTTGCCAAGGTGAAGGAGCTGGGCGGCGAGGTGATGTTCGGCCCGGTGGACATCCAGCCCGGCCGCCTCGCCGTCGTCAAAGACCCTTTCGGCGCCTCCTTCGCGCTGCTGACGCCGTCGAGCTAGGAGGGCCTAGATCTGCCCGAGGTCGGCGACCGCTTCGCTGGGATCGCCGGCCTCGCCCTCGTCCTCCCAGTCGGCATGTTTGCCGAGGGAGGCGCTCTTGACCACCTTGAGGCCGAGCATCGCGCACTTCATCCGCGTCGCCGAGATCTCGATCCCGAGCAGCTCGAGGACGAACTCTTTCGGCAGCCGCAGCAGCTCCTCGCGGCTCTTCCCGACCAGCTCGTCGGTCAGCAGCGAGGTGGCGGCGGTGGAGATCGCGCAGCCCTTGCCGTCGAAGGCGATCTCGGCGACCCGGTCATCCTCGTCGAGGCGAATCGTCACGTGCTGCTCGTCGCCGCAGAACGGGTTGGTGTCCTCGAACTCGAGGTCGGCGTCCTCGAGGCGGCCGAAGTTGTGGGGCCGCTTGTAGTGCTCGAGGATCTGGTCGCGGTAGAGCTCGTCCATCAGAGACCGAACACCTTACGAGCGTCTTCGAGGCCGACGACGAGGCGGTCGATCTCCTCGGGGGTGGTGTAGACGCCGAAGCTGGCGCGGGCCGTGGCGGTGATCCCGAGCCGGTCCATCAGCACCTGGGCGCAGTGGTGGCCGGCGCGGACGGCGACGCCGTGGCGGTCGAGGATCTCGGAGACGTCGTGGGCGTGGATGCCCTCGATCTCGAAGGAGACCGGGCCGAGACGGCCCTCGCCGCGCGGCGGTCCGAAGACGCGCAGGCCGGGCACCTCCGCCAGTCGCTCCAGGGCGTAGTCGGCGACCTGCTCCTCGTGGGCGCGCACCGCCTCCATCCCGATCGAGTCCGAGTCGAGCCAGCGCAGCGCCGAGGCCATCCCGATCGCCTGGGTGATCGCCGGCGTCCCCGCCTCGAACCGCGCCGGCACGTCGGCGTAGGTGGTGCCCTCCCTGGCGACCTTGCGGATCATCGAGCCGCCGCCGAGGAAGGGCGGCATCTCCCGCAGCAGGTCGAGCCTGGTCCAGAGCGCCCCGATCCCGGTCGGCCCGTAGAGCTTGTGGCCGGTGATCGCGTAGAAGTCCGCTCCCAGCTCGGCCATCTCGAGCGGCAGCTTCGGCGCCGCCTGGGCGCCGTCGACCAGCACCTTCGCCCCGGCCGCGTGGGCCTGGCGGGAGATCTCGGCGATCGGGTTCTCGGTCCCAAGCACGTTGGAGACGTGAGCGACGGCGACCAGCTTCGGCTCGCGCTCCAGCAGCCCCCCGAGTGCCTCCATGTCGAGCCGGCCCTCGTCGTCGATCGGCGCCCAGTCGATCTCCGCCCCGACCCGCTCGGCCAGCTGCTGCCAGGGGACGATGTTCGAGTGGTGCTCCATCTCGGTGAGGACGATGCGGTCGCCGGCGCCGACGTTGGCGTCGCCCCAGGCCCGCGCGACGAGGTTGATCGCCTCGGTCGCGTTGCGGACGAAGACGACCTCGCGACGGTCGCCGGCGCCGATGTGGTCGGCGACCGTGGCCCGCGCCCCCTCGTAGGCTTCGGTCGCCTCGGCCGAGAGCGTGTGGGAGCCGCGGTGGACGTTGGAGTGATGGCGCCGCTCGTAGCGGTCGACCGACTGGATCGAGGCCAGCACCCGCTGGGCGCTGGCGCCGCTGTCGAGGTAGGCGACCGGCCGGCCGTTGACCTCGCGCTCGAGGGCCGGGAAGGCGGCGCGGACCTTCTCGACGGAGAACGGCGCCGCCGCCGCGGGGCTCTTGGCGCTCACCGGCTCCATCGCTTCGAGGTCAGGCGGCTGCGCCTGCCTCGACCTCCTCTTTGATCCAGCCGTAGCCTTTCTCCTCCAGCGTTTCGACCAGCTCCGGGC
>JALYWY010000102.1 GCA_030852475.1 Actinomycetota bacterium
GGGTGCTCCAGTTCACGTTTCTGCTTGACGTCGATGTCTCGCACAGTTCAATCGCTCCGAACTGCGCGGGTCCGGGGGGAGAGCACCCGGTCGCAGATGCTGAGGCTGCCTTCGTTGCCGCTGGGCGGAAGCCGCTGCATGTCCTCGAGGAACTCGACCGGGGAGACCGGAAGGACGCCGGCGGGGGTTTGCCTGAACTGGACTGCGGCCTCCTCCGAACGGCGCCGACCGTCAGCCATCGCCACTGTCCTCCTCCTCTTTGGCAAACTCGTCGTACAACTCGCCGAACTCCTGGGCGCTCACGCCCAATGAAGTGGCCCTTCGTATCAGGAGCGAAGCGGCCCCTCTAACCAAAGCTCGCGACGAGCCTCGGGTTACATCTCATCCTGAGTGTCAAACAAATTCTCTGCGGGAGGATTGAACCGGAAGGCAAATGGTGGTGTCAACGATCCACCAGTGAAGACTTTTCGCTATGAAGACCGCAGCGTCGACGACTTCGGCATCTTGAAAAAGGCGATTGAAGTACAAACGGGCAGATCGTCGGTTTCTTCTTTGCTCCGACGTGAGGCGCTACGTACGGCTATCTCAGTCATCGCGTCTTCATATGCCTGAGATGCCGCTAGCGCTTCATGAATACCCTCGGAGTCGAAGATGTGCGGGGTACGAGCAATGAAGAACTCTTGATCCTTGGCAACGATCCCAACTCGACGGGAGGTGGTGTAATCGTCGAGGATGCTCTGTATGACGTCATCTACTATGAATTCCGCCATCTCGGGCTCATTTTCGACAAGCTCATCCCACTCATCGGTGTCAATCATATGCTGCTCGGTAGCGACATAAAAGTGCTCGAGAACGGCTCTGACCTTTCGAGTACTAACTTCTTCGATACATCCGTATTCCTCAAGTTTGCGGATGTGGTAGTTGAGGTCTTTAACTGCGACTTCTAGGTGCTGCGCTACTTCTTTCGGGCTGACCGGCCCTTTATCACGGATTAGCCGGAAGGCTTCTGCTCGAAGTTGGTGCGTCATCGCCTTGACGCGGTTCTGAGTCGCCTGCCGACGCTCCGCCCTAGTAGCCACCGTTCACCCCTTCCCAAGAATTGATTGCTGGATCGTAATGGTCTTAGCGGCGAGCACAACTCGACCGCCGCTGCAAATTTCCACTGGCGCTCAAGTCTTCACTGGTGAAATCCTCCCCGGTAGACGACCGATGGGAGGAGGTGGACAAAGTGCTGGTTACCACGGAGAGGGTTATTCCTGCCCTAGCGAAAGCGAAGGGGTCCTGACCCCTCGAACAATCAAGGCTCTCGGCTGCCTAAGCAGTCGGGAGCCTTGACGGGAGAGGGAACAACTCCCTCCGGCTCAGCCCGAGCTCCGGCGAGAAGATCGAGGCGGTTGATCAGTGCCTCATGGTTGCTTGCTGGCGGCCGTAGGTGATGCTCAGAGGGGTGGCGTCCGCCTTTGGGCTCGATTTGATGCTGCGGTTGCTCTCGCTGCTCATTCTGCGAAGACGTCGGATCGGAGCGTTGAATCCCCGCAACAGTTCCTCGCGGTCTGCCATCGTGGCGAACTACCCCAGGGCCCATCTGCAAAGCTGTCGTCGCTCAAAGGCCCCGCCAATGACCTTCAACCCAAAGCTAAAGATCCCGGTCTGGATTGCGGTGTGGTTCCTGACCCGGGCGTTCATTGTCAGCCAGGTGGGTTTCTGGGACAACACCACCGACCCCGAATACGAAGACGTCAACGTCTTCCAGGCTTGGTCCGACTTCATCGCGGCCAACGACAAGATGCCGATCGAAGAAACCTGGCAGTACCCGCCGGGGGCGGGCTTCCTGATGTTGCTTCCCCGGCTCGGCGGCGGGAACTTCGGGATGGAGTTCATCGGCCTGATGCTGATCTTCGACCTGATCGCGCTCGTCTCCCTGGTTCTGCTGGCGAACCGCGAACGCCGGGACGCCGGCGTGTGGGTATGGCTGCTCGCCATGCCGCTGCTCTTCACCCTGCCGGTGCTGCGCTTCGATCTGGCACCCACGGCGATTGCGGTCGCAGCGCTGGTCCTGATCCACCGGCGGCCCACCTGGTTCGGCGCCTTGGCGGGGCTCGGGGCGATGATCAAGGTGTGGCCCATATTCGTCCTCTTCGGGGAGTGGGATCGCCGGCGCCTGCTGCGCTCCATCGGCGCGGCGGTTGCCGTGATCTTCGCGATCTTCGCGATCAGCGCCATCGCCTTCGGCGATCAGACCGGGTTCCTCACCAACCAGAAGGACCGGGGCCTCCAGATCGAGGCGGTGGCCGCCTCCCCTTGGCAGTTGCGCGAGATGGTCACCGGCACTCCCGTCCCGGTGGTGCAGCGCTATGGCACGAACGAGATCGGCTCAGATCTCGCTGATCTCGTCGCGACGTTGCTCGACATTGCCGCTTTTGTGGTGCTGTTTGCTGCGGCTTGGTGGTGGTGGCTGCGAGACAAGGCGATCCGACAGGGACGAACGGAGCTTGCCGATCCGATTCTGGCCCGTGACTTCGTCTTCACGGTGGTCCTCTTCTTCGTAGTGGTCAGCCGCGTGCTCAGCCCGCAGTTCATGATTTGGCTGGTGGGTCTCAGCGCAGTTGTTCTAACCGCTGGCAAGACCCGCCTCGTCCGCCCTGCGTGGGTGGTCATCGGCGCCGTCGTGCTGACCGCCGGTCTCTACCAATCCCCCGCCAACTTCGTGATCCGCAATGTCGCGTTGCTCTATGCGGCCATCGATGCCGCAGTGGTGCTCTCGCTACTCGTCCTAAAGCGACAGCCGGATCGAAGCCCTGAAGAGGAAGCTCCGAGCCTTATGGCCGCGACCGAGTCCCGCTAGGGACTTGGTCTACAGGCGCCGGCCGAAGCGCAGTAGCGGCACTCGCCAGGCGGCCTCGCCGACGATGCCGCCGCTCATCTTCGAGTCGCCGGCGCGGCGCTCGTGGAAGACGATCGGCACCTCGACGACATCGAAGCCCGCCTTCAGGGTCCGGTAGGTCATCTCGACCTGGAAGGCATAGCCGCGCGAGTCGACCGCGTCGAGGTCGATCGTCTCCAGGACCTCGCGGCGGAAGCACTTGAAGCCGCCGGTCAGGTCGCGGACGGAGACGCCGAGGACGAGCCGGGCGTAGGTGCTGCCGCCCTTGCTGATCGCCCGGCGCAGCGGGGTCCAGTTCTCGATCCCGCCGCCGCTGACGTAGCGGGAGCCGAGGGCGACGTCGGCCCGCTGGGCGGCCTCGAGCAGGCGCGGGAGGTCAGCCGGGTCGTGGGAGAAGTCCGAGTCCATCTGCAGGACGAAGCCGGCGCCGGCGGCGAGGACGTGGCGAAAGCCGGCGATGTAGGCCGCCCCCAGGCCTTCCTTGTGAGACCTGTGCAGAACCTCTATTCGCGGCTCGGCGGCGGCGAGGCGGTCGGCGATCTGGCCGGTGCCGTCGGGGGAGCTGTCGTCGACGACGAGTATGTGGGCCGAGGCCGGCAAGCTCGCCAGCGCCGCCGTGCAGATCTGCTCGAGGTTGCCGGCCTCGTTGTAGGTGGGAAGGACCAGCCAGGCCGGACCCCTCACCCCTCCGGCTCCCGCACTTGGTAGTCGCCGCGGCTGAGCGCGTTCTCGAGCCAGACGTAGAGGACGATGAAGAGGTAGCGGCTGCCCATCTCTTTCATCGCCAGCTTCGCCTCGCCGCTGGTGCGGTTGGTCCAGGAGGTCGGCACGACGGCGAAGCTGTGGCCGCGGACGATCGCCTTCAGCGGCATCTCGACGGTGAGGTTGAAGTGTTTGGAGAGCAGCGGCTGGATCGTTTCGATCACCTCGCGCCGGTAGGCCTTGAAGGCGTTGG
>JALYWY010000143.1 GCA_030852475.1 Actinomycetota bacterium
CGCGACGAGGCCGAGATCCGCGGCCACCGCCGCACCTACATCGGCGCCATGCCCGGGACCATCGTCCGCGCCCTGCGCGACGCCGGCTCCCGCAACCCCGTCTTCATGATCGACGAGATCGACAAGATGGGCGCCGACTTCCGCGGCGACCCCGCCTCGGCGATGCTCGAGGTCCTCGACCCGGCCCAGAACGACAGCTTCCGCGACCACTACCTCGACCTCGAGTTCGACCTCTCCGACGTCGTCTTCATCGCCACCGCCAACGTCCTCGACACGATCCCGGGGCCGCTGCTGGACCGGATGGAGACGATCGAGCTCGCCGGCTACACGCTGGAGGAGAAGCGCCACATCGCCCGCCGCTACCTGGTGCGGCGGCAGATCGAGGCGAACGGGCTGAAGCCGTCGCAGATCGAGTTCGCCGACGCGGCGCTGACGGCGATCATCGAGGAGTACACGCGCGAGGCCGGGGTCCGCAACCTCGAGCGCCAGATCGGCACCGTCTGCCGCAAGGTCGCCCGCGAAGTCGCCGAGGGCAAGGCGAAGGGCAAGGTGAGGATCTCCGGCAAAAAAGCGCGCGAGCTGCTCGGCCGCCGCCGCGTCTTCGCCGAGCAGCGGCGGCGGACGAAAGACCCGGGAGTGGCGACCGGCCTCGCCTGGACTCCGGCCGGCGGCGACGTCCTCTTCATCGAGGCGACCTCGATGCCGGGCTCCGGCAAGCTGACGATCACCGGTCAGCTCGGCGAGGTGATGAAGGAGTCCGCGCAGGCGGCGCTCTCCTACGTGCGCGGCCATTGCGAGGAGATCGCGCCGAAGGTGGGTGACGACTGGTTCGCCAAGCACGACGTCCACATCCACGTTCCGGCCGGGGCGGTGCCCAAGGACGGGCCCTCGGCCGGCGTGGCGATGACCGTCGCCCTCTCCTCGCTGGTGAGCGGCCGGCCGGTCCGCAACGACGTGGCGATGACCGGCGAGGTGACCCTGACCGGGCAGGTGCTGCCGATCGGCGGCGTCAAGGAGAAGTCGCTGGCGGCGCAACGGGCCGGGATCAAGAAGGTGATCCTGCCCAGCCGCAACGAGGCCGACGTCGACGAGATCCCCGAGCACGAGCTCGGCAACCTCGAGTTCGCCTACGTCGACGAGGTCTCCCAGGCCCTCGACGTCGCCCTCCGCTAGCAGTGCGAAACCGGTCCCGCGCTTTCTGGCTCGTCGCCGGGCTGACCGCCCTCGGGGCGGTCCTGCGCTTCGCCACCCTCGAGGTGCAGGCCTACCACCACGACGAGATCGTCACCGCCAGCCGGGTGCTGCGGGTCGGCTTCGGCCATGCGATGGACGCGGTCGGGTTCTCCGAGTCGGCGCCGCCGCTCTACTACGCGTTCGCCTGGCTCTGGACCCAGGTCGCCGGGACGGGGGAGGTGGGGTTGCGTTCGCTCTCGGCCGCCGCCGGCACGGCGACGATCCCGGTCGCCTACTTCATCGGCCGGGAACTGCGCGGCAACCGCACCGGCCTGCTCGCCGCCGCCCTCGTCGCTGTCAACCCGATGCTGGTCTGGTACTCGCAGGAGGCGCGGGCCTACGCCCTCTTGGGCCTGTTCTGCGCGCTCTCCCTGCTCTTCTGCGTGCGGGTGCTGCGGGAGGACGGGCGCGAGGGGAAGCGCGACTCCGTGCTCTGGGGGGTCTTCTCGGCCCTGGCGCTCGCGACCCATTACTTCGCCGTCTTCCCGCTGATCGCCGAGGTTCTCCTGCTCTGGCGCCGGCGCGGTCGCGCGATCCTTCCCGGTCTCTGGATCGTCGGTGCGATGGCGGCCCTGCTGGCGCCGCTGGCCTACCACCAGATGTCCTATGGCCACGCCGAATGGATCGGCAAATTCAGCCTCGGGCACCGGCTCGGGGAAACGGCGATCACCTTCGTCGTCGGCGAGACCGGCGACATCATCGGCCGCGCCGAGACTCCCGGGCCGGCGCTGCTGCCGCTGGCGCTGGCTCTCGCCGCCTTCGTCCTGCTGGCGCTGCGGGGGAGCCGGGGCGAGCGGCGCGCCGGGGCGATCCCGCTGGCGGTCGGTGCGTCCGCGCTTCTCGTCCCCCTGCTGCTGGCGATCGGTCCCGGCGGCAAGGACTTCGTCCTCTCGCGCAACCTGCTGCCGGCGCTGGTCCCTCTCCTGCTCGTCGTCGCCGTCGCACTGACGGTGGAGCGGGCCCGTCGTCTCGGGACCGCGATCGCCGCCCTCCTGGTTGCCTACTCGCTCGGCTTCAGCATCTGGGCCAGCGCCGACCCGGATCTGCACCGGCCGGACTGGGAGGCGGTCGCCGAGCGGCTCGGCGAGCCGGAGTGGCCGCGGGCGACGGTCACCTGGGTGATCGGCGAGGCGCCCCTGCGCTACTACCTCGAGGACGGCGCCACCCAGAGCAAGCCCTCCGAAGGCGCGATCCAGCTGAAACCGTCGGAAGGGTACGACTGGCTGGTCCGCGAGGTGAACATCGTCTCGCTCGGCCCGGCGCCGGCACCGCCGCGGCGTTTGATCGGCCCGCGCTTCCGCCAGGTCGCCTACGAACAGGTCGGCGAGCTCTTCATCCGGCGCTACCGGGTGCCCGGTCCGGAGCTGGTGCCGCTGCGGTTACGGACGTTGCGCTGGGTCGAGACCAACTTCCGAAACAATGGCGTGCTGTTAGATGGTGTAGGCCCCGGCTAGCGCCGGGTATGGGTTTGAGAGATATTCTGGTCTTGGCCACGGAATCCAGCGAGGAGAAGGCATGAGCAAGACGAAGGCGGCGCGCGCCGGTGACATTTATGAGACTGCCCGTGAAAACCCCTACGTGCAGCGTTTGATCGAAGACGAAGAGCTGCGCGAAAGCCTTCAGGACGCCTTCGAGGCCGCGAAGAACGCCTACGGCCGGGCGACCGGCAACGGCAAGGGCACCGTCAAGGCCGTGACCAGCGACAAGAAGGTCCAGAAGGACCTGCGCAAGGCGGCCGAGAGCATGCAGGAGGCCTCCGAGCGCCTGCGGGCGAAGCCGAAGAAGCGCAAGGGCGGCATCGGTCGCCTGCTGCTGATCGCGATCGTCGGCGCGGTGATCGCCCTGGCGGTCAGCGAGGGCGCTCGCAAGGCGGTCCTCGACGCGCTGTTCGGCGCCGAAGAGGAGTTCGAGTACACGAGCACCACCAGCATCAACGGGTCGTAAGGCCCGTCTGATGGAGGCGGCCACCAAAGAGCGGGAACTCAGCGGCGACAAGGCCAAGCGCATCGTCGATGCGATGCGCGAGTCCGTCGCCAAGCGCGGCGCCGCTGGTTCCACCTTCGAGCACGTCGCCCGCGAGGCGGGCGTCAGCCGTGGCCTCCTCCACTACTACTTCGGGACCAAGGAGCGGCTCCTGGTCGAGGTCGTCCGCCGCGACACCGAGCTGCGGGTGGAACGGCTGGACGAGCGACTGGCGCCGGCGCAGAGCATCGACGACGTCATCGATGCTCTCGTCTCCAGCCTCACCGAGGTGATCGAGAACGAACCGGGCTTCTTCCTGCTCCTCTACGAGCTCTTCAGCGCCGGTCGTCGCAACCCCGACATCCAGCGCGAGGTCGGGCAGCTGTTCGGGAAGACCCGCTCCCACGTCGCCGACGTCCTGGGCAGCAAGGACGAGGAGGGAGTCCTGAGCCTCCGCTTCGCGGCCGAGGACGTCGTCTCCTACCTCTTCGCCCTCGGCGACGGGTTCGCGCTGCAGGCGCTCTCGGATCCCTCCCGCGACACCAGCGGGGCGTTCTCGGTCGGCGTCGCCTCGGCGCGCTACCTGCTCGGCGCCGAGTAGCCGGCGTCTCTACAACCAGCCGGAGCGCTTGAAGCGCCAGTAGAGGTAGAGGCAGACCGCGAGGACGGTCCCGAGGACCAGCGGGTAGCCGTACTCCCATTCCAGCTCCGGCATGTGGTCGAAATTCATGCCGTAGATCCCGGCCACCATCGTCGGCACCGCGGCGATCGCCACCCAGGCCGAGATCTTGCGCATGTCTTCGTTCTGCCGCATCGAGACCTGGGTCAGGTTCGCTTCCAGGGCGCTGTCGAGCAGCTGCCGGAAGCCCTCGATCCGCACCGAGACCCGCCGCAGGTGGTCTTCGACGTCGCGGAAGTACTCGTGCAGGGCCTCCGGGACGACGGCGTAGTCGCAGCGGCAGAGCTCTTCGAGCTCTTCGGCGAGCGGCGCGGTCGCGGCCTGGAACTCGAGCACCTCGCGCTCGAGTTTGTAGATCCGCTCGGTCGGGTTCTGGCCTTCGCCGAAGACCTGCAGCTCGACTTCGCGCACGTCCTCGTCGAAGCCCTGCAGGGACTCCTGGTAGCGGTCGACGACGTGGTCGACGATCGCGTAGAGGACCGCGCCGGGCCCGTGTTCGAGCAGGTCGGGGCGCTGCTCGATCCGCACGCGAACCGGGGCGAGGTCGGCGCTGCCATGACGGACAGTGATCACGAAGTCGGGGTTGACGAAGATCGAGATCTCCCCGACTTCGATCACCTCCTCCGAGTCGACGTAGCGGGCGGTCTTGACGACCACGTGAAGCGTCTCGTCGTACTCCTCCACCTTCGGCCGCTGATGCGCCCGCACCGCGTCCTCCTGCGCCAGCTCGTGCAGCCCGAACTCTCCGGCGATCGCCCCGATCTCCTCCTCGCTCGGTTCGACCACCCCGAGCCAGACGAACGCCCCCGCTTCCCTCGCCGCCTCGCCCGCCCTCTCCATCGAGAGCTCGCCTTCCCGCCGCCGTCCCCCCTCATAGGCCGCGCAGTCGACGATCATCGGCCCCAGGGTACGACCTGGGAACGACGGCCCAATTAATTATCAAAATTTCTTGATTAATGGCTCGCAGTCGCTAAGAATCTCTCTGTACCCAAACCCGAAGCACCTCGGTGGAAGGAGAAGACAGATGAAGCACATGAAGATGCTCAGCCTCGCGGCTGCTGCGGCGATGGCCTTTACGGCACTCGCCTCGAGCAGCGCTTCGGCGACCACCGCATTGGAGGTCGGTGGCGAATACAAATCCTCTGTATTCATCATCGCGAGCCTTGCGTCCGGCACCTCGGCAGTCCTGAGCCGCACAGATGGCTCACTCGCCAACACATGCACGGTTTCGGAAGTGCTGGGCGACACGGAAACGCCCACCGGTGCCACGGTGACAGGAGCGGTTGACTCGCTGACCTTCCTCAATTGCACCAGAACGGTCACCGTCCATCAAAAGGGGACCCTGCACATCGAACATATTTCGGGAACAAACGGCACAGTGTCCTCGTCGGGAGCTGAAGTGACAGTCGGTTCGCCGTTCGGCACCCTCAACTGCAAAACCGGCGCCGGCGTCGACATCGGCACCCTTACAGGCGTAAAAGCAGGCCAGGCGACCATGGACGTCAACACCGTGCTCAACTGCGGCTTCCTGGTCCCCTCCGCCACGTGGAAAGGTACTTACACGATCACAAGCCCGTCAGGGCTCGGGGTCTTTACACCGATTTAGCCCTTGGAAAAGGCCCGCCTTGGCGGGCCTTTTCTACATCCATGGGATAGGCGTGACGGCCCTCACGCAGTGATGCGGCTCACAGACTCTGGTCCCTCACGGGCGGGAGGCTGCTTCTACGGCATCAACCGGCAAGAGGGAGAGCGACATGCGCGAGGCGATGAGGTCAATGGCGGAGTTCCTGGGGAGGAGGCGCCGTCTGGTCGTTGTGGGCTGGGTTCTGATCGTGTTGCTCGCGCTTCCCTTTGCCTCGCGGCAGACGGAACACCTGACCGGCGGTGGCTTCGACGTGCCGGGCAGCCAGTCGATGGCGGTGAGCGAATCGCTGCAGGAGGACTTCGGCTCGCAGGCCGATGGGATCGCGGTGGTGCTGAAGGCGGAGCCGGGGGCGACGGCGGCGGAGCGCAGCGAGGCGGTGGCGCGGCTGCAGGATGAGGTGGCGGGCGTCGACGACGTGACCCTGACCCCCGCGGTGGCGGCGCAGGCGCTCCGGCAGCTGCAGGGCACCGACGTGGTGCTGGTGCCGCTGCGCAGCGAGCTCTCTTCGGATGAGCTGATCGACCCGGCGACGACGCTGCGCGAAGACCTCAGCCCGGGCGACGCCGCTGGTGGCGTTACTCCCTACCTCGTCGGGCAGCCGACGATCTGGGCGGGGATGCAGGAGATCTCCAAGGAAGACCTGGCGAAGGCGGAGATGACCGGCTTTCCGATCGTGGCCCTGGTCCTCCTCGTCGTCTTCGGCTCGCTGGCCGCCGCGGCGCTGCCGCTGGCGCTCGGGTTCGTCAGCGTGCTGGTCACCGGCGCCCTCATCTACTTCATCTCGCTGGAGATGACGACCTCGGTCTTCGTCACCAACATGGCCTCGATGATCGGGATCGGGGTCGCGGTCGACTACTCCCTCTTCATCCTCGCCCGCTACCGGGAGGAGCGCGATGCCGGCCACGACAAGGCCGAAGCGCGGGCGCTGTCCCTCTCCACCTCGGGCCTCGCCGTCACCTTCTCCGGGATCGCGGTGATCATCTCCCTGGCCGGGCTGTGGATGGTCGACAACCAGGCGCTTCGCTCGATGGCGCTGGGGGCGATGACCGTCGTCGCCGTCTCGATCCTGACCGCGACGACGCTGCTGCCGGCGCTGATCGCGATGCTCGGCGACCGGGTGATGCCGGGCGGGATCGTCGGCCGCGTCGAGCGCTTCTTCCAGCGCCGCTTCTACCGTCGGCGCAGCGCTGAGCGAGCCGCCGACGACAACCGCTTCTGGCGCGCCTGGACCAGGCGGGTGATGGCACGTCCGTGGACGGCGATCGCCGGCGTCTCGGCGGTCCTGCTCCTGCTCGCCAGCCCGCTGCTCGCGCTCGAGACCGGGACCGAAGCGCTGGCCCAGTTCCCGAAGGACAGCGATGTCC
>JALYWY010000146.1 GCA_030852475.1 Actinomycetota bacterium
CGCTGGAGACCGTGGTCGAGGTGGTCGCCGAGCGGGCGCCGGCGAAATTCGCCGTCGACCCGATCCGCGAGGTCCAGGTGCTGGCGCCGATGTACCGGGGGCCGGTCGGGATCGACGCCCTCAACGAACGGCTGCAGGCGGAGCTGAACCCGGACGGCAGACCTGCCCTGAGCGAACGGTTCCGGATCGGCGACCGCCTGATCCAGACCCGCAACTCGCACGAGCTCGGGCTGATGAACGGCTCGATCGTCTTCCTCCGCGCCGACGATCCCGACGAGGAGACGATCGTCGTCGACACCGACGACGGCGGCTCCCTCGTCATCCCCTACGGCGAGACCGGCACCCTCCGCCTCGCCTATGCGATCTCCGTCCACAAGGCGCAGGGCTGCGAGGTGCCGGTGGTCGTCGGCGTCTGCCATCGCTCGCACTCGCGGATGCTCAACCGCCCCCTCCTCTACACCGCGATCACCCGTGCCCGCAACAGCTGCGTCCTGGTCGGCGACCACGTCTCGCTGGCCTCCGCGGTACGGCGCGACGACAGCGGCGGCCGGCACTCCGGGCTGGCAGAGCGGCTGAGCGGTTAACCGAACTTCCGTCCGCTTTTGGGGGACGCCGCCGATCTCAGGTCTATACTCAAAATCGATGAGGACAAAGGGCCTCCCCTTCCTCCTCCTTTGCCTCGTTCTCGCTCTGGCCGCCGCGGCGCCCCCCAACGCCGCGGCGGCCACGGGAACGAGGGACGATCCGAATCCGCGCTGACCGCGAATAGCCTTCGGCAGGTGGAGAGCACCCGCCTGCCGCTCGCGGAGATCGCGATCACCCTGGCCGGGATCGCGGTGCTGGCGGCGATCGTGGTCGCCGTCGAGCCCCTGCGCGACTCCGTGACGGCAGCGGTCCAGGGGGATCACGACGAGGTTCGCGAGCAGATCGACGCGCTCGGCATCGGCGGCCCGCTGCTGATCCTCACCCTCTGCGTGCTCCACAGCGTCGTCTTCTATCCGGCCGAGATCGTCGACGCGGCCGCCGGCTTCGCCTACGGCTTCTTCCCGGCGCTGGCCCTGGTGATGAGCGGCTGGCTCCTCAACGGGCTGATCTGCTGGGCGATCGGGCAGTCGGTCGCCCGTCCGCTGCTGGACCGCTGGCTCGGGGAAGAGCGCTTCGAGCGGGCCGAGCGCTCGATCGAGCGCGGAGGGCCGACGCTGCTGCTGGCGATGCGCCTGATCCCGATCCTCCCCTTCAGCATCGTCTCCTACGCGGCGGGAGCCGCCCGGGTGCCGCTCTGGCGCTTCGTCTGGACGACGCTGGTCGGCTACCTGCCGATCACGGCGATCTCCGTCTACTTCGGCACCCGGCTCGAGGGCCTCTCGCTGACCGACCCGCTGGTGATCGGCAGCGGGCTGGCGCTGCTGGCCCTGCTCGGCGCGGGCCATTGGGTGATGCGGCGGCAGTCGCGGCGTTCTTCGGCCTAGAAGCGCGCCACCCGGAAGCGGAAGGTGGCCGGCGTCGGGTCGAGCAGCCCACCGGCACCGCGCGCCTTGACCCTCAGCACGTGCTTACCCAAGGAGTAGCGCCGGGCGAAGCGGCGAGGGCACGGGCGATAGGGCGACCGGTCGACCTTGCAGAGGAAGCTGACGCTCCCCTGGTTCGAGCCGAAACGGAAGACGAGGCGGACGGCGCGAGCGCGGGTCCGCACCAGCGCCGGCGGGCGCTGGAGGATGCTCGTGCCGGGCGCCGCCGGGCTCGGCTGCGGGAGAGGTCCGACCGGCGGCGTCACCGGCGGGGGATTCTCGCCGGAAGGCGGATTCGGGTTGACCGGTGGCTCTTCCGGTTCTTCGAGCGGGGGGACGACTTCGCTCGGGCCGTCGCCGCCTGCGATCGGGCCGGGCAGGCTGTCGATCGCGGCAAAGGCGTCGACCAGCCCCGCCCCGGTGGCCTCCGGCGAAAACGCGCCGACGGGAACCGCCGTGTCCGCCAGGACTTCGCGGACCTCCTGCTCGCCCGAGGTCGGGTCGGCCTGCCGCACCAGAGCCGCGACCGCGGCGGCGTGGGGAGCGGCGGCCGAGGTGCCGCAGAAGCGCCAGGCGCCCAGCGCGAAGAAGCCGAAGAAGGTGTTGGCGCCGCAATCGGTCGCGGCCAGGTCCGGCTTGGCGACGACTTCAGGCGAGCCGAGCGGCGGCGCGGGAGAAGCTCCTTCGACGGGACCGAAGTAGTGGGTGACCGGCCCGCGAGAGGAATAGGGCTCGATGACGTTGCTGTTGTTGAAGGGGACCGCGGCGGTGGAGATCGCGCTGGCGGCA
The DNA here is from genome assembly GCA_030852475.1 of Actinomycetota bacterium. Taxonomy (GTDB): domain Bacteria; phylum Actinomycetota; class Thermoleophilia; order Solirubrobacterales; family 70-9; genus VAYN01. The sequence continues at coordinate 2,298 of JALYWY010000146.1, forward strand.
CCGGCGTGGCCGTAGATCGCCGGCCCGACCACATCGCCTCCGCTCGATTCCGGGTACTCGATGCCGCTGACCCCGCCGCCGTTCTGCAAGAAGATGAACTTCAGCCGCGGGTCGGCGCCGGAGAAACGGTTGATCGCCAGACGCACCGTCCGCGCCGTCGCCGCCGTGTTCTCCCACTGGAGGATCTCGACCGGCCGCTGGGTTCCGGTGGCGCTGGCGTTGTCTTCGATCGATTCGGCGATGACCGCGCCCCCGGCGGAGAGCAGGAAGGCGTCGAGGTCGGTGTCGACGTCGTTCCACGGCTCCGCCCACTGCAGGTCGACCGTCAGGGTTTCACCGGCTTCCACGGTGATGCCGAAGGTCGTATCCACCCCCACGCCGGGATCGAAGTCCATGCAGTGGGAGCCGTTGATTCCAGGGAGCGCCACGATTGCCGAGGGGCAGAGCCCGGAGTCGCGGAATTCGGGCGCTTCCCATGAGGAGATTTCGTTTCCTTCGGCGTCGAAGAGGTTGTCGTTGCCCGCCGCCGAGAAGTAGCTGGCCCCCGCCGCGGTCACTTTGTCGATCGCGACCGCCACCGGCCCGTCCTGGAAGAACGGCTCTTCGAACCAGGCGACGTCGTCGACGATGACGTCGGCTTCGGCGCCTTCCTCGGAGATCGGCTCAGCCAGCCGTTCGATGTTCTGGGCGAACGATTCTTCGCTCTCGAAGGCGGTGGCGAAGGCCAGCGAGGCATGCGGGGCGAGGTCGTGGAGGATCTGCAGCATCGCCCTCCCCTCGTCGCTTTCGCCCTCGGGCCCCTCGTCGAGGACGTTGACGCGCAGCTGCTGGTCGGAGCAACTGCCGGCAGGGCCGGGGATGTCGTTGCTGACTTCGTCGTCCACAGCCGTGGTCGGCGGCGGTTCCGCGCTTTCCTCAGCGGTGTCGAAAGAGTCGGAGAGCACCCCGATCGTGATCCCTTTGCCTCGCAGTTCGAAGGCCTCCCGGGCCTCGTCGACCCGCAGCTGACCGACCCCCTCGGAGATCACCGAGCCGCCTTCGCAGGGACCTTCGACGGCGCGGACGAGCGGCTCGCGCACCTGCCAGACGGACCGGACGGCGCGCACGGCGGCGAGGGCCCGGAGTCGCTCCGGCGCAATCGCCAGCGTGGCGGTGCGGGTGCTGCGGCTGGAGCTGACAATCTGTGCGCCGGCCTCCCGCAGCGCATCCAGGGTCAACGGCGACTCAGCGGCGAGGCGAGCGGTGACGAGCACCTTTTCCCCCTTCCGGACCAGGCTCCCGGGCCCGGACCGCGGAACTCCCAGGCGCTCAGCTTGCGCAGCCGCCGGCTTGCTCGCCACCGCCGGCCGCGCCAGTTCGAGCAGCGGCGGCGAAAGCGGTCCCTCGCCCTTGGCGGGGACGACGGCGGCGGTCGCCGCGGCGGGAAACGAGCAGGCGATCCCGAGGGAGAGCAGCAGCGCTCGCACCGCAAGCGGGATTGGACGGGTGGCCGAAGGCATCGTCTTAAGAATTATCGGTAGCCGCGACGGATTTCTTAGCAATCCGTTTTGACACGGCGCCGCCGGAAGATCCTGCTACGGTCCTCTCCGTTAGGGCCGGTGGATACCGGCGAAAGTTGTGCGTAGCGCTCGCAGTCGTTGCTTCATCGCATCCTCCGCGTTCGCAGCACATGAAGTGGAGGCAATGCATGCCGACTGGAACTGTCAAGTGGTTTAGCGACGACAAGGGCTACGGGTTCATCACGCCCGACGACGGCTCGAAGGACGTCTTCGTCCATCACACCGCGATCCTGGGCGAGGGCTTCAAGTCCCTGACCGAGGGCGCCAAGGTGAGCTACGAGTCCGAAGAAGGCCCCAAGGGCCCGGCCGCCGCGAGCGTTCAGCAGCAGTAGCTTCGCTCAACGCTTCCAGCAGTCCGAAGCCCGCCGCTCGGCGGGCTTCGTCTTGCTTGGAGGCCGAAGGCCCGGTTTCCCTACTCTCCAACTCGCCCATGAGCACCGCACGAGAAGACCTGCGAAACGTCGCGATCATCGCCCACGTCGACCACGGCAAGACGACCCTGGTCGACGCGATGCTGTGGCAGACCGGCACCTTCCGCAAAGGGCAGGACGTCGCCGAGCGGGTGATGGACTCGATGGACCTCGAGCGCGAGAAGGGGATCACGATCCTCGCCAAGAACACCGCCGTCACCTACGGCGAGACGAAGCTGAACATCGTCGACACCCCCGGCCACGCCGACTTCGGCGGCGAGGTGGAGCGCGCCCTGACGATGGTCGACGGAGCGCTGCTCCTGGTCGACGCCTCCGAGGGGCCGTTGCCACAGACGCGTTTCGTCCTGCGCAAGGCGCTGGAGCGCAAGCTGCCGATCATCCTCGTCGTCAACAAGGTCGACCGGCCGGACGCGCGGATCGCCGAGGTCGTCGACGAGGTCTACGAGTTGTTCATGGATCTCGACGCCGACTCCGACCAGATCGACTTCCCGATCGTCTACACCAACGCCAAGGACGGCTGGGCCGCGCTGGAGGAAGGCGCGGAGGGGAGCGACCTCACCCCCCTTCTTGACCTGATGCTGGAGAAGATCCCGGCTCCCGCGTACGAGGAGGAGGCGCCGCTGCAGGCGCACGTGACCAACCTCGACGCCTCGCCCTACGTCGGGCGGCTGGCGATCTGCCGGGTGCACCAGGGGACGATCCGCAACGGCCAGCAGATCGCCTGGTGCCGCGCCGACGGCAGCGTCGCGCGGGCGGCGGTATCGGAGCTCTATGTGACTCAGGGCCTGGAGCGGGTGACCGCCGAGGAAGCCGGTCCGGGCGAAATCATCGCCGTCGCCGGGATCGAAGAGGTGACGATCGGCGAGACCCTGGCCGACCCGGAGAACCCGCAGCCGCTGCCGGTGATCACCGTCGACGAGCCCTCGCTCTCGATCGTGATCGGGATCAACACCTCGCCGCTGGCGGGCACCCAGGGTGGCGACAAGCTGACCGCGCGCCAGATCCGCTCGCGACTCGACGCCGAGCTGGTCGGCAACGTCTCCCTGCGCGTGAAGGACACCGAGCGTCCGGACGCCTGGGAGGTGCAGGGCCGCGGCGAGCTGCAGCTGGTGGTGCTGCTGGAGATCATGCGGCGCGAGGGCTACGAGCTGACCGCCGGCCAGCCGCAGGTGGTGACGCGGGAGATCGAAGGGCAGATGCACGAGCCGGTCGAGCGGCTGGCGATCGACGTCCCGGAGGAGCACGTCGGCGACGTCACCCAGATGCTCGCCGGCCGCAAGGGGCGGCTGGAGCAGATGGTCAACCACTCGACCGGGTGGGTGCGGATGGAGTACCTGGTGCCGGCGCGCGGCCTGATCGGCTTCCGCACCGAGTTCCTCACCGTCACCCGCGGCAGCGGCCTGCTCCACCACGTCTTCGACCGCTGGGAGCCGTGGGCGGGAGAGCTGCGGACGCGGCAGACGGGTTCGCTGGTGGCGGATCGCCGCGGCCAGACCGCCGGCTACTCGCTGATGAGCCTGCAGGAGCGCGGCAAACTCTTCGTCGGTTCGGGCGAGGAGGTCTACGAAGGGATGATCGTCGGCGAGAACTCCCGCTCCGAGGATCTCGACGTCAACCCGACGAAGGCGAAACAGCAGACGAACATGCGGGCGGCGAGCGCCGACGTGCTGGAGCGGCTGGCCCCACCCATCCGCCTCTCCCTGGAAGCCTCGGTCGAGTTCGTCCGCGAGGACGAGTGCGTCGAAATCACCCCGGAGGCGATCCGCCTCCGCAAGGTCGAGCTCGACAAAATCAAACGCCTCAAGGCCTCGAAGAAACGCGATACCGCGCCCGCGCGCTGAGCAGGCGCGCGACCCGCTCGATCACCTTCTCCGGTTCCCGCTCGAGACGAGAGCCGGTGACCCGGGTCACCGTGATCCCGTGCAACAGCAGGTCCTCCTGCCGCTTGCGGTCCCGCTCGAAGGCCGCCCGGGTCCCGTGCGTCTCGAACAGGTCCAGTTCGACCGCGAAGCGGAACTCCGGCCAGTAGCAGTCGAGCTCGAAGCCATGTTCGACGAAGTTCATGCGCGGCTGTGGCAGCCCGGCCTTCATCAGCAGTTCCAGGAAGCGCTTCTCCAGGCCAGACCGGGTGAAGCTAGACGGTCTATAGAGCGCGATCGCCTGTCGCAGTCGCCCATGCCCGTGGTGGCCGACGGTCCGCACCAGCAAGTCTTCGACCGCTCGCGTGAGGCCCCAGAGCCACGCAGCCGAGACATGACTCAAAAGAGCATCTGGGCCACAGGCGAGGACGGCTGCCAGGCATTGCCCGTGAAGGGACAGGTTCGTATGGCCGACGGCATAGACCCCTGGATGGAGTCGATGCAGCCGTCCGGCATCGGTAGCGCGATATACGGCGCTCCGCGAGTAGCCAAGCGGTCCCGTCAGCTGGCGGATCGAGACGACCCCGTGCTGTCGCTCCGCGAGTTTCGCAAGATCCCTTGGCGCAGCAAGAGTTTGCTCCGGCCTTTTGTTTCGCATAGCGATGCAAATGACCGGAGCACCTGATCTCTCCCCCTGCCCCGCCAGCTGTTCGTCCCGCAACTGCGCTCCAAGCGCAAAAAGCCGCCGGCCCAAGGGCCGGCGGCTTTTTTGAGCGCTTGTGCGTCTGAGCTAGACCGTGGCGGCGGCCTGCTCGGACTGGCTCTGCTCGGAGGCCTGAGCCTGAGCGTCCGGCGCCGGGGTGCTTTCCTGGCGCGGCAGCAGCACTTCTTTGGCGATGACGAGGCGCTGGATCTGGCTGGTGCCCTCGTAGAGCTGCATGATCTTCGAGTCGCGCATCAGTTTCTCGACGGGGTACTCCTTGATGAAGCCGTAGCCGCCGTAGACCTGGACGGCGTCGGTGGTGACCTCCATCGCCGAGTCGGCGGCGAACCGCTTCGCCATCGAGGAGATCTTCGAGTTGCGGACGCCCTGATCGAGCAGGAACGCCGAGTTCCAGGTCAGCAGGCGAGCGGCCTCGACCTTGGTCGCCATGTCGGCGATCATGAACTGGATCGCCTGGTGCATCGCGATCGGGACGCCGAACTGGACCCGTTCTTTCGAGTAGTCCGTCGCGTACTCGAGGGCGGCGCGGGCGATCCCGACGGCCATCGCCGAGACGCCGGGACGGGTCCGGTCGAGGGTCATCATCGCCAGTTTGAAGCCCTTGTTTTCCTCACCCAGCAGGTTCTCGGCCG
>JALYWY010000154.1 GCA_030852475.1 Actinomycetota bacterium
CGAAGCCGAACTTGGAGTCGAGCTGGCCGGTGGTGATGTAGTCGTGGGTCGAGGGCTTGATCCCGGGGGTGACCCGGATCAGCACCCGCTGCGGTTCGTCGAGCAGCCGCTCGCAGCGCTCGATCTCGTCGAAGGAGTCGAGGATCAGGTGGCGGATCCCGGCGCGAGCCGCGAAGAGGATCTCCTTGTCGGACTTGTTGTTGCCGTGCATGTGGATCCGGTCGGGGTCGAAGCCGGCGCGCAGCGCCATGTGCAGCTCGCCGCCGGAGGCGACGTCGACCGAGAGCCCCTCCTCGGCGAAGAGCCGGTAGGCGGCGGTGCAGGGCAGCGACTTGCTGGCGAAGAGAACCTCGAAGTCCGAGGTGTGCCGCTCGAAGGCCTCGCGGTAGGCGCGGGCGCGGGCGCGGATGTCGTCCTCGGCGTAGACGTAGGCGGGGGTACCGTGCTCTTCGGCCAGCTCGACCACGTCGCAGCCGGCGACCTCGAGGTGCCCCTCCTCGTTGACGCGGCTCCCCTGCGGGAAGACCGCCGAGCCGGCGATTGGATCGCTGGCTACCGAACCCACCTGTCCACTCTCCGCCATAGGACGGCCATTTTGACGATTAGCCGCTGAGCGGGCGGAACGCTCAACCGCAGGCCCTTCGAAACCTATTTTTTCGGCTGGAGGATGCCTTCGACGGTGCCGACGGTTTCGTCGACGACTTTGCCGACCGGCGATTCAGGCCCGGCGACGCCGTTGACCACTTCTTCGGTCACCTGGGTGACGCCGGTTTCCTCCAGAACGCCCCCGGTGACCGTCTGGTCGACCTGGTCGACCGTTTCGTTCACGGTCGAGGTGACTTTCCCCGAAGTCGTGGAGGTGGTCGTCCCGCCGCCGCTTTCGCCGCCGGATGAGCCGCCGCCCCCGCCGCTGCTGCCACCGCCGCCGCTGGCGACGGCGCTTCCACCGCCGCCGGAGCCGCCGGTAGGCGAGCCGGGGGTCGCAGCCGGGGAGGATCCCCCATCGTTCCCCGGCTGCGTAGCCCCTCCATTGCCCCCATCGGTCGCCGGCTGCTGATCCGCGCTGCCGACTTCCTGGCCGCCGGCTCCTTGTGATCTGGCATTGCCGCCACCGCCGTCGCCATCGGCTCCGCCGCCGGCAGCCGAGCCGGCACCGGGTTTCACACCGGCTCCGGTTGCTGCTGCCGCGACGTCTGCGTCCCCGGCGACGGGCTCCGCAACGGAGACGGCTGGCTCGTCATCGCCGCTTCCCACCAAGCCGGCGATCGGGAACTCCTGGAAGACCTCCGCCGAGACGAGGAGGACGAACGCGATCACCGCGGCCGCGATCAGGCTCGCGCCCGAGACCGCTCCCACCAGGTAGTTCCTTGCTTGCCTGATCATCCGCTGTTCGCCCTACCCACAGTAGGCGCGGAATAACGACAGGCCCAGAGGAACTACTAAAATTAAGTAGACACAAGGACCAACTCTGGCGCGGCTCAGGCGCCCGGGGCGTTTTCGACGCGGAGCAGGCCCTGGTCGGCCTCCTCCTCCATCTGCAGCGTCGTGTGCTCGATCCCGAAGCGCTCGCGCAGGGTCAGCTCGAGCCGGCGGCGGATCAGGTCGCGGTCGCTCCCCCGCGCCACCACGACGTGGGCGGCGATCGCGCCGAAGCCGGCGGTGACGGTCCAGACGTGGAGATCGTGGACCGACTGGACCCCCTCCTCGCCGCAGATCGCCGCCCCCACCCCATCTACGTCGATGCTGGCGGGCGCGGCCTCCATCAGCACGTCGACCGGCTCCTTGATAAGGCGCCAGGAGGAGGCGAGGATCAGCAGCGCGATCAGCAGGCCGACGATCGGGTCGACCACCGGCGAGCCGCCGAGGAGGACGACGGCGCCGGCGATCACCACCCCGACCGAGCCGAGAGCGTCGGCGACGGAGTGGCGCAGCACCCCCTCGAGGTTGATGTCCTCGCGCTGGCCGCCGGCGAGAACCAGGGTGGCGGCGACGTTGCCGGCGAGGCCGAAGACGCCGAGGGCGAGCACGCCCCAGCCGTCGATCTCCGGCGGGTCGCCGAAACGCCCGATCGCGGCGACGGCGATGACGACGCTGATCACGACCAGCGTCAGCCCGTTGACCAGCGCCGCCAATACCTCCGAGCGTTGGTAGCCGAAAGTGCGGCGACCCACCGCCGGCAGCGCCGCCAGCCGCACCGCGATCAGCGCGAGGACGATCGCCCCGGCGTCGGAGAGCAGGTGTCCGGCGTCGGCGAGCAGCGCCAGCGAGCCGGTGAGGATCCCGCCGATCGCCTCGGCCACGAGCAGTCCGACGTTGATCGCCAGCGCGATCCACATCCGCCGCCGGCTGTCCGCGCGGCGGGCGTCGAGCGCGTGGCTGTGGTCGTGTGGTCCGTGCACGGACCGAGCTTACGCGGCGACCGGCTCCTTCTTGATCGTCTCCTCGGCGATCTCGGCGGCGTAGCCGAGGCGCTCGGCGTAGTCGCGCGCCTGCATCCGCGAGATGACCATCCGCTGGATCTCGGCCGTGCCCTCGAACAGCTGGTAGATCTTGGCGTCGCGGAACCACTTCTCCAGCGGGCACTCGGTGCTCTGCGCGTAGGGACCGACCAGGTCCATCAAGGTCGTCGTCGCCCACATCGTCACGTCGCCGGCCTTCAGCTTCGACATCGAGCCCTGGCCGCCGGTCATCGGCACCCCGTTGCGGCCCATCCAGGCGGCGCGCTGGACGAGCAGGCGGGCGGCTTCGATCTCGGTCGCGACGTCGGCCA
>JALYWY010000158.1 GCA_030852475.1 Actinomycetota bacterium
GCGCTCGATCCATCACGAGCCCGAGGCCTCGATCCGGGAGGAGGAGCTGCTGGATCTGATCCGCAGGCTGAACGAGGACGACGAGGTCGACGGCATCCTCGTCCAGCTGCCGCTGCCGGCGCAGATCGACGAGGACGCCGTCGTCGCCGCGATCGACCCGCTGAAGGACGTCGACGGCCTGACCCCGGTCAGCGCCGGGATGCTGGCCCACGGGGCCCCCGGCCTCACCCCCTGCACCCCCGCCGGGGTGATGGAGCTGCTCGCCCACGAGGGTGTCGCGCTGGAGGGAGCCGAGGCTGTGGTCGTGGGTCGCTCCAAGCTGGTCGGCGTGCCGGTCGCGCGCCTGCTGCTCGCCGCCAACGCGACCGTGACGGTCTGCCACTCGCGCACCAGGGACCTCGACGCCACCTGCCGCCGCGCCGACGTCCTGGTCGCCGCCGTCGGCGTGCCGCGGCTGCTCGGCGCCGAGGCGGTGAAGCCGGGGGCGGTGGTGATCGACGTCGGCGTCAACCGGCTCGAGGAGGGGCTGGTGGGCGACGTCGACTACGACGCCGCGGCCGAGGTGGCGGCGGCGATCACGCCCGTCCCGGGCGGGGTCGGGCCGATGACGATCGCGATGCTGCTCGCGAACACCCTGAAGGCGGCCCGGATGAGAACGACCAGCGGGTAGGAAACCCGGCCAGAAGCGTCGAATCCCCCGTCTGAGACGCGTATAGGGTCAAGAGACCGTCAACCGAGGAGGAAGAAGATGGACCTGGACAGGCTGAGCACGGGAGAGAAGATCGCTGGTTTGTCGGGCGTCCTTCTCTTCATCTTCATGTTCTTCGACTGGTTCACGGTCGACATCTCCGGCGGTGAAGGGCTCTTCAGCGTCAGCGTCGGCGGCAGCGCCTGGGACGCGCTCGACGTGATCCCGATCATCCTCATGCTCGCGGTGATCGCCGCGGTCGCGGTGGCGATCATCCGCCTCACCGACGCCGTCTTCGAGCCGCCGGTCTCGGTCAACGCCGTGGTGGCGATCCTGGGGGCGCTCTCGGTTCTCCTGATCCTCTACCGGATCATCGACCCGCCCAGCGCCGGCGACGTCCCCGGCGTCGACGTCAACCCGGCCCTCGGCATCTTCCTCGGCCTGATCGCCGCGGTCGGTATCGCCTACGGCGGCTACCGGGCGATGCAGGAAGAAGGCACCACCTTCGGCGACATCGGCGACCAGTTCTCCAACCGCGGGGGGCCGGGCGCCGGCGGCGGGCCGACCCACCAGCCGCCTTCGTCTACGACGCCACCGCCTCCGCCGCCTCCGCCGAGCTCCGGACAGGGCGGCCCGCCGCCTCAGTAGCGACATCGCGGGCCACCTGCTTGGCGAAGGCGATGATGGTCATCATCGGGTTGACGCCGACCGAGGTGGGGAAGAGCGAGGCGTCGGCGACGTAGAGGCCGCGCGTCCCGTTGACGGCGCCGTCGGGAGCGCAGGCACCGCGGCGCGGATCGGCAGCGATCCGCGCCGTTCCCATCGGGTGGAACGCCTCCAGCCGCAGCTCCGAGGCCTTGAAGCGGGTCGCCTCGAACAGCAGCAGGTCCTCCTTCGACTTCAGCGACCCCACCCGCGGGATGTTGGGGTAGACCTCGGTGGCGCCGGCGGCGAAGTGGATTTCGGCCGCCCGGGCGATTCCGAAAATGATCTGGCGGGCGTCGTCGTCGGTGAGCTTGTAGCTGGCCCGCAACGCCCCTTCGTTCGCCAGCCCGATCCGCCCCTTCGAGCGGTCGCAGAGGTGGACGCCGATCGAGCCGACGTGGCCGAAGTCGAGCATCGAGCGCTGGTGCTCGCGTCCGGTCCCGACCAGCCAGGCGCCGCCGAAGGCGAGCGGGGTGAAGGTTGCCTCCAGCAGCACGCGGCGCCGGCTCTCCCACTCGTCGACGTAGAAGCTCTGCATCACCCCCTCCCAGCCGCGTACCTCCTCCTCGTATCGGGCGCCGACCCAGCAGGCGGGGTGGATGCGGAGGTTCCGCCCGACCTGCGAGCCCCCGAGCCCGGAGCGGAGCAGCAGCTCCGGGGTGCCGAAGGCGCCGCCGGCGGCGATCACGGCGCGCCGGGCGCGTACTTCGTAGGGGCGGCTGCGTCCCTGCTCGTCGCGAGCCGAGCAGGCGAGGCCGACGGCGCGACCTCCCTCCGTCAGAACCCGCCGCGCTTCCACCCCCGCCCGCACCCGCGCCCCGGCGGCCACCGCGCGCGGCAGGTAGCTGACGTGCATGCCCTGCTTGGCGTCGATCTCGCAGCCGTAGGGGCAGGAGCTGCACTGGACGCAGTTGCCGGCGTTGCGGTGGATCGGCCCGCCGCTGACGCCGAGGGCGGTGGCGCCCTCCATCGCCAGCTGGCCGTTGCGGCCCATCCGCTCGGGGTCGAGCTGGGTGACCCGGAGGAACTCCTCCGCCTCGGCGAAGTCCTCGTCGAGCTCCCGCGCCCAGGCGATCCCGAACTCCGAGCGCCAGTTCTCGAGGATCGAATCGGGGGCGCGGAAGCAGGTGCCGGAGTTGATCACGGTGGTGCCGCCGACCACCTTGGCGACCGGGATCGGGATCGGCGGTTTCCCTTCGGCGATCGTCAGGCCGGCTTCGCGGTACATCTGCGTGATCGCCTCCAGCCGGTCGGCCGGGTAGTTGCTGCGGTCGTAGTGGTCACCGGCCTCGAGCACGAGGACGTCCAGGCCCGCCTCGGCCAGCATCGCCGCGGCGACCGCGCCGCCGGCGCCCGAGCCGACGATCGCGACGTCGCAGTCCTCGCCATCGCCGCGCGCCCGGGTGTCGCCGAGGGATCCCGCCGGCTCGGGCAGCGAGCCGTCGGCGAGAGCGCACCCGATCTTCACCCCGATCCGCTCTTCCACCTCCGGCGCCACCGCATAGCCGAGGGTCGCGAAGATCTTCGCCATCAGCAGCAGGTCGTGGTGGAGCGCGAGGCGCGAGGAATCGAGCTTGCGCAGGAAGTCCTCCGCCGCCTGCGGGTCGAGGCGGCTGAAGCGCCAGGGGAAGGGGAGCCACTCGAAGGCGCGCAGGCCGAGCCGCAGGCGGAACAGCACCAGCGGCGAGAGCGAGCGCAGGAACTCGCCGACAGGGCCGGAGACGTCGATGTCGCGCTCCGCCGCAGGCAGCCCGTCGATGCCCGGGGCCATCGTCGCGCAGATCGCGCTCAGGGTGCGCTGCTCAGCGGCCGAGAGCCCTGGCGGGCGCTGTCAACCGGGGGCGGCGGGGCGGCCGACCCGGCCCGCCAGCGCCCACAGCCAGAGGGAGGCGAGCGCGAGGAAGCCGTCGACGAGGAAGTTCAGCAGGTAGATGAAGACCTCTTCCTGGATCAGGAAGAAGGCGAGCGAGCCGAGCGAGGAGGCGGTCTTGCCGGCGGCGAGGA
>JALYWY010000162.1 GCA_030852475.1 Actinomycetota bacterium
TCGCGAACTTCTCCCTGAGCGCGGCGGCGTCACCCCTGCCTTCGATGAAGTCGCAGACCAGCCGCGCCTCCTCCATGTCGAACACCACGAGGTAGCGGCCCTCCGGATATTTCATCACCTGGCTCGCCGTCGCCTTGGTCTCCTCGTGCCAGTGCTTGCCGTGGATGATGGCCGTGAAGCCGTCGCGGGCGTAGCTCTCCACCCGCTTCCAGACGTTGAGCACCGAGCCGCAGGTCGTGTCCACCATCACGCAGCCGAGCGCGCGCAGGCGCTCGAAGTCGCCGATGGTGACGCCGAAGGCGGGAAGGATGACCACGTCGTCCGGCGAGATCGCGGAGAAGTCGAACGTGCCCTCCTCGCTCCGCACCAGGAAGCGCACGCCCATGTCCCGCAGCTTCTGGTTGACGTGGGGATTGTGGATGATCTCGCCGACGAGGTAGAGCCGCCGGTCGGGGAACTTCACCCGGGTCTCGTAGGCGTAGTCCACCGCGCGGTCCACGCCGTAGCAGAACCCGAACTCGCGGGCCAGCCGGAAGGTCAGCCCGCCGACCTCCAGGCGGTACTGGTTGGCCCGCAGCGCCTCGACCACCGTGCTGTGGTAGTCCGCGGTGAGCCGGCCCTCGATCTCCGCCTTGAGCCCGAAGCCGCGGCGGAAGTAGGTGCTCTCCATGGCGGGAATCTAATCCGCCGACTCCTGGAACTCCTCCTCGAGGTCCGGATCCGGATCGTCGGGATCTTCGGCGACGCCGGCGCAGTCGGGCGGCGCGGGGGTGACGGAGACACCCCGGAAGGAGCCCGTCACGGTGAGCCGGCTCCCCTCGGTGGTGGACCGCAGGCGCGCGTCGAACCGGCCGGCGCCGGTGCCCGGCCCGAGCGAGCCGAGCGTGACCGACCCGCTGTCTCCCCGAAAGCCGCGGACCGAGGTCTCGGCGAACCACCGGAGCGCGATCGCGGCGGAGGGGCGGGTCGAATCGGCGCTATCCGGCGTCACCACGGGGTACTCGCCGGGAGCCGCCGAGTCGGCCGCATACAGCGCGAGGGCGATGCCGGTATCCCCGTGCACCGCCCTCAGCTCCAGCAGGCGCAGACTGTCGCACCACTCGGCGACGGCGGGCGCGACCAGCTTGCCGGTATCGCCGCCCACCCATTGCACCTCGAGCGTACCTCCTCGCGGGCCGCCCGGCTCGCCACCGGCGCAGGCCGCCACCGTCACCAGCATCAGCGCCAGCCGCCCGGAAGCGGCCAGCGCCTCACCCAAGGATCGGCTCGGCGCGGTGCCCGAAGCAGTCTGGATGGGCCCTCAGCACATCGAGCACCGCGAGGCCGGAGAACCGGCGAACGTCGTACTGGCACATGGCGACGAGCGGATACCGATGCGCGAAGTGCGTGTCCCAGGTGGACTCGTACCGGTCGAGCTCCTCCGGCGAGGCCGCCTCGACGAAGGCTCCCGCGTCGCCGATCGCGCGCAGCCGCGTGGCCCCGCCGCGGAGGGCCTCCTCGAGCCGGAACTCCCACCAGCGCAGCTGCTCGGCCGCACTGGGGGCATAGTCGCTCACCACCAGGCGGCCTTCGGCGATCTCCCGCTCCAGCGCGGGATGCTGCCGCCGCAGCTCGTCCAGAATCCGCTTCCGGCACTCCGGCCGTCCCAGCAGGAAGGTCACGGTGCCCGGCTCGAAGCTCTCGGCGAGGAACGCCACGGCCTGCCGGACCTGCCCCTCGTCGCTCGAGTAGAGGCCGCAGAGATGGCTGCCGGTTCCCGCCGACTGGCTGGGCCGATGCCGCCCGGCGGGCTGGCTCTCCAGGAACGCCAGCAGGTCGGCCTTGCGGAAGCGTCGCTCACGCCTGAGCCCGACTCGGAGGCACGCCAGCCGCCCGTCGTTGGTCCAGCGACGGAGTGACGTCTCGCTCACGTTCAGGAACCGAGCCGCCTCCTCGATATCGAGCAGGGTCTCGTCTCTGGTGTGCGGGTCGGGCGCCATGTAGAGGCTCGCTGTCATCGGTTTGCTCCAGCCTTCCGCCGGAAAATATACGTGCCGACCGGCGCGCCGTCGCTACCGAGGTCCCTGGATGGCGATGTCGAAGCGGAGGCGGGGCCGATCCGGGGCCAGCGAGCGGCTGAGATCCAGCCGGACGATCCCGCTGAAGAGCGATATCCCCGCCCCGATCCCGGCCAGCACTCGTCGCTCGAACAGCTCGCCGGCTCCTCCAGCCTGCCCCGCATCCACGAAGAGCACGGGACGCAGCCGCCCACGCACCGGCGCGATGTCCACCTGGGCGGCCCAGAACGCCTGCCCCCGATGCTCGGCGTACGCATGTCCGCGCACCGTCCCCGTGCCGCCCAGCCGGAAGGCGGACTGGCGCAGCGTCGGCGAGGTCGCGACCCCCGACTTGAGCCGAACCGTGACCCCACGGCTCCCGCCGAAGTCCTGGCGCACCTCGCCATAGACACGCGCGGTCGTCGTCCCGTTCCCTCCGAGGACGTCCACCGTGGCCTGCCAGCGCCGCGAGCCGACGCCGCTCAGGCGGACCAACCCCGCGCCGAAGCGGCCCTCGTCCACGGGAGGGTTGAGGGG
>JALYWY010000173.1 GCA_030852475.1 Actinomycetota bacterium
CGCGCTGATCTTCAGCCTGATGACCCAGCTCGATCTCTCGACCGAGATCCAGCAGGTGACCAAAGGGGCGATCGTCCTCGGCGCGGTGCTGCTGCAGCGCCCGGAGGCGAGGTACTGAGGCTTGGACTTTTCATGAAGCAGTCAAAACAACAACAGGAGGAGGGAATCATGTCGCTGAAGCGACTGATACTCGCAATCGGAGTCGCGGGTCTGATGGTGTTTGGAGTGTCAGCCTGCGGCGGCGGCGATACGGAGACGGTGACCGTCGAAGGCGGCGCCGCGGCGTCGGAGGACGAACTGGGGTCGGGTGGCGGCTCGAACGAGACCGTCAGCATCGTCGCCAGCGTGCCGCCGACCGACCACGGCTGGCTGGGCGCGATCTCGAAGAACGCCCAGGCAGAGGCGGACAAATACGACGACGTCGACTTCAAACTGCTCGAGGCGGCTGACTCCGACTCACAGGCGCAGCAGATCGAGCAGGTGATCTCGGAAAAACCCGACGTGCTGGTGGTCCTGCCGCAGGACGGCGAAGCGCTGACGCCGGTCGCCCAGAAAGCCGAGAACGCCGGCATCCCGGTGGTCAACATCGACCGCCTCTTCACCCAGCCCGACGCGGCGACGGCGACGATCCTCGGTGACAACCGCCAGATCGGGGTGCTCGCGGCCGAATACATCGGCGAAGAGCTCAACTGCAAAGGCAAAGTCGTCGAAATCCAGGGCCTGGCCGGGATCTCGGTCACCCAGGAACGGACCGAAGGGTTCGAAGAACAGATCAAAAAGACCTGCCCTGACGGCGGCATCGAAGTGGTGGCCCAGCAGCCGGGCGATTTCAACCCGGACAAAGGCCTGACCGTGATGGAGAACATCCTCCAGTCCGAGAACGAAATCGACGCGGTCTACACCCATGACGACGACATGGCCCAGGGCGTCGTCCAGGCGATCCGCAACTCGGGTCGCGACGACGAAATGTTCCTCACCGGCGTCGGCGGCTCGCAGGCGGCGATGGAGCAGATCAAGGAAGGCGGCCTCTACCGGGCGACCTTCCTCTACAACCCGAACATGGCGGCCTCGGCCGTGACCATGGCCCGCCTGCTCGCCCGCGGCGAAGGGTTCCCGCAGCTGGTCCCGCCGGAGGTCCCGCGACAGATCATCGTCCCCGCCGCGGTGGTGACGAAAGAGAACGTCGACGAATACGAACAGTACGCATTCGAATAGGCCGCGCTCTCCCGCCGGCTGGAGCGAGCCCCCGAGGTCCACGTGATCTCGGGGGCTTTTCTTTACTTCAGACGCGAATCACGTCCACCGCCTCGAAGGCGGTGAAATCTGCGTCCTGGGTGACCACGGCCGCACCGTGACGCAAGGCGGTGGCGGCGATCCACGTGTCATGCCGCCGCAGGCGTCGCCCGCGTGATCGCTCGGCTGCCGCGATGCGGGCGAAGCAGCTTGCAACCTCCGGTTCGACGGGTAGCAGCAGGTACGTTTCCTGCACTCGGGAGAGGGTGGAGAGCCGGCGGGCGCGGGCGTCGGCGTCGGTGGCCCGCAGCACACCCAGCTCCAGCTCGGCCACGGTGATCACCGAAACGGCGACCTTCTCAGGAAGGTCCCCAAGCTCTCGGCCGGTCTCCTGCGCGATGAAGACAGAGGTGTCGGCGATCGCTTTGGTCAATCGTCCAGCTCGTCGCCCCGTACATCGGCGAGATCATCGAGAAGACCCGGATCGGCAGGCGCCTCGCTCACGATGCGGCGCAGCTCGGAAGAAGGAATCCAAGGATCTCGCCGCTCGACGTGGGGAAGGATGTCGGCAACCGGCCGACGGTTCACGGTCAGCGTCAGTTGCTTCCCGGCTTCCAGCTCTGCGATGACGTTCCGGGTGTGGTTCCTCAGCTCACGAATAGATACGTTCCGCGCCATGTGCACGACTGTAGCACTATATGCGACACAATTAGGTCTTCCCTGACGGGCTCCGCGCCGGCTCGTTTCAGGGAGGAGGGAGCAAGCAACAGAAAGGAAGATCGAGATGAGATGGCCAGCGATGGGGGCGCTGCTGCTCGCTGTATTCGTCTTCGCAAGCGTCGTTTCAGCTGCTCAGCCAGGGTCGGCGAACCTGAAAGTCACCAAGACCGACAGCCCCGACCCGGTGCGCGTCGGGTCGAATCTGACCTACACGATCGGGGTGGAAAACCTCGGCCCGAATCCCGCCACGGGCGTTACCGTGACCGACAACCTGCCTCGGGGCGTCGATCTCGTCTCGGCGACGGGACCCGCCGGCAACTGCGCGGTGCAGGGGGAGAAGGTCACCTGCGCGATCGGGTCGCTGAACCCGGTCGGCGTCAACTACGGCGGCGCTCCGGCGACGGTGACGATCGTCGTCGTGCCGCGGCGCGCCGGCACGATCCGCAACACCGCGACGGTCAAAGGCGACCAGAAAGACCCGGCCAACGGCAACAACAGGGCGACGGCCAGCACCCGTGTTCTTGCGGCTCCGCGTTGCCGGGGGGTCGCGGCGAACGTCAGCGGGACCGCCGGCGACGACGTCCTGCTCGGCACCCCGGGCCCCGACGTGATCGTCGCTTTCGGCGGCGCCGACCGGATCGTCTCCCGCTCGGGACGGGATCTCATCTGTGCGGGGGGCGGCGCTGACTATGTCGCCGCCGGCTCGGCTGCCGACCTCGTCTTCGCCGGGGCCGGACCCGACCGCCTGCTCGGTCGCGGCGGCCCTGACCTGCTCAAGGGCTCGGTCGGCAACGACGTGCTGAAGGGCAACCGAGGCGCCGACCGTCTCCGCGGCGGTCGCGGCTTCGATCGTTGCCGCGGCGGCGCCGGCCTCGACTCGACCCGAGGGTGCGAGCGCTAGCCCAGGGATGAAAGAGGACAGAAGAGCGTCCGTCGAAAGGCGGGCGCTCTTTTTCGTTCACGGCTCATCGTAGGTTATGGTCAGCTGAGATTGACCAACTGCCAAGTGAGCGTCGGCTGGAGGCCAGCGCGGCAGGGGCGCCTGGCCAATCCAGAGGAGAGCATCATGAAGTGGAGGCGCATCTCAGCGGTTCTCTGCGTGGCGGCGTTTTGCCTCGCCCTTGCCAGTTCCGCCTCGGCGGTCAAGTACGTCGCCCTGGGCGACTCGTACTCGTCGGGCACCGGAACCCGTACGTTCTATGAATCCAACTGCCAGCGGTCGGTGCACGCGTATCCCTACCTGTTGCGCAACGCCCACCTCGACTGGACGTTCGTAAACGCGACCTGTTCGGGAGCCAGGACCAGCGATCTGATCAACACCCAGGCGGCCAGCCTGACGGCCGACACCAACTGGGTGACCTACACGATCGGCGGCAACGACGCCGGCTTCTCGAGCGTGATCACCACCTGCGCGCAGCCGTCATGGGCGTCGAACTGCGACGGCGCGATCAACACCGCGCAGTCCTACATCACGAACACGTTGCCGGGCCGGCTCGACCTGGTCAACAACACGATCAAATCGAAAGCGCCGAGCGCGAAAGTGGTCGTGCTGGGCTATCCGCGCCTGTTCAACGGCACGGACTGCAACGCGTTCACCTGGTTCAGCGGCAGCGAGATGACGCGTCTGAACCAGACGGCCGACATGCTGAAGAACGTAATCAGCGCCGCGGCGACGCGGGCGGGGGCGAACTTCGTCTTCCGCGACGTGATCCCCGCCTTCGTCGGGCACGCCGTCTGCGACGGCGGCGGCGGCTCGTCGACCGAGTGGATCAACGGCCTCTCGAACCCGATCGGCGAAAGCTACCACCCGAAGGTGAGTGGTCATGCCAGCGGTTACTACCCGGCGGTGAAAGCGATCACGGGCTGAATTCCAGGATGAACGGCGGTGCCGGGAGCGGGGCTCGGCACCGCCCAACCCAGGGCGACTAGCCGCTGACCGCCGCGGCATCCGTCCCGGCCGCGGCGACCACCTTCGTGGCCAGGTGGGCCGGGACTTCCTCGTAGCGCTCGAACTCGAGGGTGAACTCGGCGCGGCCGCCGCTGATCGAGCGCAGGTCGGGGGCGAAGTCGAGGACCTCGGCCATCGGCACCTCGGCCCTGATCTCGCTGATCGCGCCTTTGGCCTCGATGCCGAGTGGCCGGCCGCGGCGGGAGTTGAGGTCGCCGATCACGTCGCCGACGACGTCGTCGGGGCAGCTGATCGTCAGCTTCACGATCGGCTCGAGCAGGGCCGGGTCGGCTTCGGCCATCGCCTCCTTGAAGGCCATCGAGCCGGCGAGTTTGAAGGCCAGTTCCGAGGAGTCGGTGTCGTGGTGTTTGCCGTCGACGAGGCGGACGCGGACGCCCTTGACCGGGTAGCCGGCGACGGTGCCGTGCTGCATCGCTTCGGCAACGCCCTTCTCGACCGCGGGGATGAAGCCGCCGGGGATCGCCGCCCCCTTGATCTGGTTGACGAACTCGAGCACCTGGCCGTCTTCGGCGGGCTCGATCTCGATCGCGCAGTCGGCGAACTGGCCTTTGCCGCCGGTCTGCTTCTTGTAGCGGGCGTGGGCGGCGGCCGGCGCACGGATCGTCTCCTGGTAGGGGACCCGCGGCGGGTGCAGCTCGATCTCGGCCCCGAAGCGGCTCTTCATCCGCTCGACCAGGACTTCGACGTGGACCTGGGTGAGGCCGGCGATGATCTGGTCGCCGGTCTGGGGGTCGCGGTGGACGTCGAGGGTCGGGTCCTCCTCGCTCAGCCGCCGCACCGCCGTCGCCGCCTTCTCCTCATCCCCCTTCGTCTTCGGCTCGTACGAGAACGCCATCACCGGCGCCGGCAGGTCGAGCGGCCGCACCGCCAGCTCCCGCTGGTCGTCGCAGAGGACGTCGCCGGCGCGCGTCTCCTTCAGCTTGGCGACGGCGCCGATGTCGCCGGCGCCGAGCTCTTCGACCGGCCGCAGCTCCTTGCCGAGCGGCTGCCCGATCTGGCCGATCCGCTCCTTCTGCCGGCGGGTCACGTTGACCGCCTGGGAGTCGGAGCGCAGGGTGCCGCTGTAGACGCGGAAGACGTTGACCCGGCCCGCATACTGATCGGCGGTGGTCTTGAACACGTAGGCGACCAGCGGGCCGTCCTCGTCGGGTGCGATCTCGATCGCCTCGCCGTCGCCGTCGAGCGCCGCCAGCGCTCCGCGCATCCGCGGCGAGGGCAGGTCCTCGACCAGCGCGTCGAGCAGCCGGTTCGTCCCCAGGTTCCTCGTCGCGACGCCGCAGGTGACGGGGAAGAGGTGACCCTCGGTGACCCCTCGCTTGAGGGCGGTGACGATCTCCTCGTGGTCGATCTCCTCGCCGTCGAGGTAGCGCTCCATCAGCGCGTCGGAGTTCTCGGCGACCTCGTCCATCAGCTTCTCGCGGTACTCCTCGGCCTGGGGGAGAAGCTCGTCGGGGATCGGCACCCGTTCGGAGCTGCCGCGCTCGCTCCCCTCGTAGACGAAGGCCTCCATGTCGATCAGGTCGACGACGCCGCGCACCTCGTGTTCGGCGCCGATCGGGATCTCGGTGGCGACGACGTGGGGGCCGAAGGCCCCCTTCAGCGAGTCCAGCGCGGCGAAGAAGTCGGCCCGCTCGCGGTCGAGCATGTTGACGAAGACGAGGCGGGCGAGGCCCTCGGCGTCGGCCCGCCGCCAGAGCCGTTCGGTCTGCACCTCGACCCCGGCGACGCCGCTGACCACGACCACGGCCGAGTCGGCGGCGCGCAGAGCCGCGGCGGTATCGGCGACGAAGCTGGGGTCGCCGGGCGTGTCGATCAGGTTGATCTCCCGGTCGGCGTGCTGGAAGCAGGAGACGCAGGCGTCGATCGAGAGGCCGCGCGCCTGCTCGTCGGGCTCGTGGTCGGAGACGGTCGAGCCCTCCCCGACGCCGCCGAGCCGGTTGATCGCGCCGGCCTCGAACAGCAGCGCCTCGTGGAGGCTGGTCTTGCCGCAGCCGCGATGGCCGATCAGAGCGACGTTGCGGATCCGATCTGCAGCCTTGTGCGACATGTATCGAAGGTACACCCGGCTGCAAGGGGCGTCGAGGGGTTGGCCGCCACGATCGCGGCGAGGCGCTTACTTCGCGCGGGAGATGGCTCGGCGCAGCTCGTCCTTGCCCATCTTCGAGCGGCCCTCGATCTCGAGCTTGGCCGCTTCTTCGTTCAGTTCGGCGCGGGTTTTGGCTTCGCCCTTGCGAACCTTGTTCGCCTCCTTGCCGAGAGCGGTCTTGGTCCGCTTCGGCATGTTCTTCAGGGTCTGCTTCTTCTTCGCGCCCGCCTGCGCCTTCTTGACGTTGCGCCGCGCCGCCGTTCGCTGTTTCTCGGTCGCCACGCCCTCAACCCGCTCGATCGGCCAGCGCATCGACTCCGACCTCGTGCGCGCAGTGCGCGCAGCAGAAGATGCGGCCGTCGGCCTCGACTCCGTGGCCGATCACCCGGCAGCCGCAGTGCTCGCAGGTTGGCGCCATCGCGTGGATCGCGCACTCGAAGCTGTCGAAGGTGCTCGTTTCGTCGCCGCGGACGACCTGGAAAGTCCTGTCGTACTCGTTGCCGCATACATCGCATCTGCCCATATGCCGGGACTACCCGGTGGCATGTCCGAAGACACCTTCGAGGTCGAATCAACCCGGGGGCGGGATCGGCCGCTCCGCCAGCGCCCGCGCCGCCGCCAGCAGGTTCGCCGCCGCGGTCCTGCCGGTTTCGTGCGACCACTCGTGGCCGGCCTCTTCTTCGAGGTAGTCGTCGCCGGGACCGGGACCGCGGTTCCAGTAGGTCCAGGCCTGTCCCGGGATTGTGTAGCCGATGTCGATCAGCGCGCCGGCGATCTCCGAGATCACATGGTGGGCGCCGTCCTCGTTGCCGGTGACGACGACGCCGGCGACGCGGTTGTAGGCGACGGGCCGGCCCTCGTCGTCTTCCTCGGAGATCATCGCGTCCATCCGCTCGAGCACGCGCTGGGCGATGCTCGAAGGGCGGCCCAGCCAGGTCGGGCTGGCGAAGACGAGGATCTGGGAGTCGAGGATTCGGGCGCGGATCCCCGGCCACTCGTCGCCCTCGCCCAGGTCCGATTCGACCCCGGGCGGGACGGCGTGGTCGGCGATTCGCACCTCGTCGACCTCGACCCCCTCGGCGCGGAGGGCGTCGGCGACGACTTTCGCGAGGGCGCCGGTGTTCGAGGCTTCCGGGCTTGCTTTCAGCGTGCAGTTGAGGACGACCGCTTTCATTTCCCGCGGCTACCCCGTGCCGCCGAAGGGAATCCCCGCGAGGCTTGCTCTCCGCGCGGCTGGGTAGGTGGGAGGGCGATGAGCGACTACTCGATCGTCAACGCGGACGATGTCGAAAACGCCTACGCCGACAGCGACGTCCCCGGCGAGTTCCGCGCGCTGACCGAGGCGCTGGCGACCGAGCAGGTGGCGGTGACGCTGATCCGGGTACCGCCGCACTCCGACTTCGAGCAGGGCACCGGCCACCGTCACGAGCGGCAGGAGGAGATCTACGTCGTCACCCGCGGGACGCTGACGATGCTCTTCGGCGACGAGGTGCGCGAGGTGCCGGCCGGCTCCGTCGTGCGGGTCGCGCCGAGCACGGTGCGCTCGCACCGCAACCTCGGCGAGGAGCCGGTCGAGCTGTGGGCGGTATCGCGCAAGATCGAGGACTCCGACTCGACCAAGGTCGAGGACTTCTGGGAGGCCTCCCCGCAGGCCCGGCAGACCGCGGAGTGACCTGCGACTAGGCTCTCCGGCGGTGCTGAAAGCCGTCACCTTCGACTTCTGGAACACGATCGCCACGGTGCCGCCGGGGGCGATGGACGCGGCGCGGCGGCGGGCGATCGCCGCGGCCTGCGAGCAGCACGAGGTGGAGCTGGAGGCCGACCGCCTGATCTCGAGCCTGGAGGAGGTGGGGCTCCACTGGGAGCGGTCATGGGCGGCCGGCAGGCACCTGCACCCGCAGGAGGCCGCCGAGACGCTGGTGCGAGCGCTCGGGATCGAGGGAGCGGCGCGGGAGATGGTCGCCGAGGCCTTCCTCGGCGCCGGCAGGGAGGTGGAGCTGGAATTTGCGCCCGCGATCGAGAGCTGCCTCGAAGGACTGGGGGAGAGGGGCATCCGGCTGGGAATCGTCTGCGACGTCGGCTTCAGCGGCGGCGAGCTCCTGCGCGAGCTGCTCGCCGCCGAGGGGCTGCTCGAGCGCTTCTCCGGCTGGGGCTTCTCCGACGAAGTCGGCCACTACAAGCCGGCGCCGCAGATCTTCGAAGCGGCCTTGGAGGCGCTGGGGGCGCAGCCGGAGGAGGCGATGCACGTCGGCGACCTGCGCCGGACCGACGTCGCCGGCGCCACCGCGCTCGGCATGCGGACCGTCCGCTACCGGGGCATGAACGACGAGGGAGACGGCGAACCCGGTCCCGAGGCCGAGCTCGTGATCGACGACCACCTGGAGCTGCTCGATGCCATCGACCGCAACGATTGAGACCGAACGGCTGCTCCTCCGCCCGGTGGCGCTGGAGGACCTCGACGAGGTCGTCCGCCTGCACGAAGACCCGGAGGTGGCGCGGTTCATGGGCACCCCCGACCGGGAGTGGCTGGAAGGGTGGGTCGAGGGCAGCGACGGGGAATGGGCCGAGCTCGGCTACGGGCGGATGGCGATGCTCGACCGCGACAGCGGCGCCTTCCTCGGCCGCACCGGCCTCAAACGCTGGCCCCAGTTCGAGGAGACCGAGGTCGGCTGGGCGCTGCGGCCCGAGGCGCGGGGGAGAGGGCTGGCCACCGAGGCCGCCCGCGCCGTCCTGGGGTGGAGCGGGCAGTTCGACCTCCCCTACGTGACCGCGATGATCCGCCCCGACAACGCCCCCTCGATTGCGGTCGCCGAGCGGCTGGGGCTGAGCCCGATGCGCGAGGACGAGCTGCTCGGAGTCCCGGTGGTCGTCTGGGCGACCCGTTCCGAGTGAGCACAACCTTGGCTTCTTCTTCGGGTTGACCCGGCATGGGGAGAAAAAGACAAGGTTTCTGTTTCGCCGTCTGCGCAGCGGTCCTGGCGCTCGCGGCGCCCCTCGGGGCGGGGGCCGTCCCGCCGCTGAAGGGGAAGCTCGACTCCTCCTTCGGGAACGGCGGGGGCACGGTGGTGCCGCTCGGCCCCAGCTTCGCGAACTCCAGCTTCCAGGAGATGGTCCGCCAGCCCGACGGCGGGATCGTGCTGGCCGGGAGCACCGAAGTCGTCAAGGGCAAATACAACGAACCCAGCGGCTTCGTCCAGCGCCGGGGGCCGGCGGGAGAGCTGGACACCGGTTTCGGCGGCGGCTTCGTGCCGGTGCCCGGGGTGGGCGGCCTGGCCCTGCAAGGCGACGGGCGGGTGCTCGTCGGCGCGCCGGAACATTCCGGCTGCCTCACCCTCTCCACCGTGCGGCGGCTGGAGCCGAACGGCGCCCCCGACCCGAGCTTCGGCAAAGACGGGACCAGCGCCCGCATCCCGCTCGCGTCCAGCCACCTCGCCGTCGACGCGCAGGGGCGCGTCGTCGTCCTCGGCGTCGGCGCCCTGGGTCCCTGCCAGCGGGTCGGGACGCCACCCTTCGGCCTGATGCTCGCGCGCCTGCTCCCGAACGGCGCCCTCGATCCGAGCTTCGGCCAGGACGGCGTCGTCCGGGCTGCGGAGGCGGGAGAAACCCTGGGTGGAGGGGCCGGCGGGCTGGTGATCCGGGAAGACGGCTCGATCCTGATCGCGGGCTACGGGGGGTTGCGCGCGTTCACCCCGACCGGCGCCCTCGACACCGGCTTCGGCGCGGGGGGCGTGGTGAAAGCGGGGGGACTGCCAGGGGCGCTGCTCGGCCTGCCCGGGGGGAAGGTGGTGCTGGCCAGCTCCACCGCCGCCAGCTTCTGCTGCGGGAGCTCGAGCGATCTCGTCGTCAGCCGGTACCTGGCGAACGGCAGCCCCGATCCCGAGTTCGGCGGCGACGGCAGCGTCGACCTCGACATCGGCAAGATCGATACCCCCACCGCTCTCGCCGCGGGACCGGAAGGGAGCATCCTGCTCGGGGGCGAAGCGGCGAGCGGCGATTGCCCGTCACCCGAGTGCGGCGCGACGCCGGTGCTGGTGCGTTTCGCCGCCACCGGTGCTCTCGACCCCGGCTTCGGCC
>JALYWY010000188.1 GCA_030852475.1 Actinomycetota bacterium
CGAGGACGTCGGCCTTGGTCTCTTTGAGGATGCCGACGACGTCCGCGGTTTCACCCGGAGCTTTGGTGATCTTCTCTTTCAGGTACTTGCCGAGGCCGTCGTGGGTCATGCCGCGATGGACCTCGACGCCGAGGTTGGGGACGTCGGCGAACTTGATCGTGTCGTTCTGCCCCGACCAGATCGCCTCGGAGAGGTCTTTGCCGACCTTCTCGCTGTCGATGTCGAAGGCGGCGACGAATTCGACGTCGCGGACGTGGTAGCCGCCGAGGTCGACGTGCATCAGACCCGGCACTTCGTCGGCCGGATCGGCGTCCTGGTAGTACTGGACGCCCTGGATGAAGCTGTTGGCGCAGTTGCCGACGCCGACGATGGCGACGCGGACTTTCTCGTCCGTGCGACCGACGCCGTTGCTGTGGCCGTTTGCTCCGTTCTCACTCATAGGTCTGGAAGTCCTCCTGGATTGCGCTGAGTGGGTGAACACACCCGGCGGCTTCGCTGGTTACACGTCCCCAGCGTCGCCACCGTCGTTCTTGACGCCGGAGACCTCGCCGGAAAGCTCGTTTCTCACATGCCATACCCGCTGGAACGTCGTGAATATCGTCAAGGCGGCGATCACGTAGACCGCCGGTGCCAGCAGTTCGAAATCGCCCAGACCGGCACCCTTGGCGAAGATCAAGCCGATCGAAAGTATCACCACGCGCACCGGGCGAGTGGCCAAGCCGACCTTGCATTCGACTCCAAGCGCCTCGGCTCGGGCGCGGGTGTAGGAGACCATCAGCGAGAAGAGCACCGCGACCACGCACATCGCCGCCGCGAAGTCCTCGCCCTCGGCGGCGAAGTAGCCGGCGACGGCGGCGAGCACGATCCCCTCCTCGATCCGGTCGAGGGTCGAGTCGAGGAAGGCGCCGAACAGGGTGCCCTTGCCCGACATCCGCGAGTAGCGGCCGTCGAGCGTGTCCATCACCGAACCGACGACGAAGGCGATCCCGGCGAGGAAGAAGAGCTCCTGGGTGACGAGGGCGGCGGCGATCAGGTTGCCGACCAGGCCCGCCATCGAGATCGCGTTCGGGGTGAGCCGGGACTCGATCAGGCGATCCCGGGCGTAAGCACGGAGCTCCTGCCCGTTGCGGGAGGCTGCACGATTGCTGCGCCGCGGGGGCGCGGGGGATCCCATCGGCCGTGAGGCTATTACGCCTCGGCCTCGCGCGGGGCGGGCGCGCGGAAGGACCAGGCTTCGGGACGGGCGAGGGCGAGCCGGTAGGCGATCCCGGCGGCGGCCAGCGCGACCAGCCAGCCGAGCGCGGCGTCGACCCAGTAGTGGTTGGCGGTGACGATCGTCACCCAGGAGACCAGCAGCGGCCAGAAGGCCCACCAGGCTTTCGACCACAAGCGGCGGCAGACCATCACCCCGGCGCCGCCGATCATCATCGCGAAGGCGCAGTGCATGCTCGGCACCGCCGCGTACGGGTTGATGAAGATCTTCGCGATCGACGAGTCGTGACCGACGTCGGAGTAGGCGTTGAGCGTGTCGACGAAGCCGTACTCGGGGAACATCCTCGGCGGCGCCGTCGGGTAGAGCGTGTAGCCGATCAGCGCCAGGCCCATCGAGGCGACGAACATGTTCCGCACGAAGTAATAGGACTCGTTGCGGAAGAGGTAGAGCCAGACGAGGAAGCCCAGCGCGATCGAGAACTGGGCGTTGAGGTAGAGCTGGTTGGCGATGTCGATGATTCCCTGCGCCGGTAAGAAGAAGGCCTGCAGGGCGGGCTCGAAGAAGGTCCCGGTCGATTTCTCGAAGTCGATGACCTGCTGGCCGTGGTTGAACGCCGCCGCCCGCTGCCCGTCGGCGATCCCGCGCACGAAGGTGTAGGCGAGGTCGACGCTGACGAGGATGGCAGCCTGGCGACCGAGGTCTCCCCAGCCCTTGGGCAGCCTCGCGGATATGGCGGCGAACGCAGCAGACACGAACCATCAATTGTAGCCCGGCCGTTAACGGCTTCGGGTTGCGTTTTCGTCACGCATGGCGAGGCAGGCGCCCGGGGATCATTAGGGTCCGACTCAAGTGAGCTGGAAGCGGCCGGACAAGCGGCGGGTGCGGGCGATCCGCGACCGGCTGCGGGAGATGTACGGGATCCCGGCGGAGGAGCCGCATGGGGACCCGGTGGGAGAGCTGGTCAAGACCGTCCTCTCCCAGCACACCAACGACCGCAACCGCGACCGCGCCTACGCGGCGCTGCGCGAGCGTTTCCCGAGCTGGGAGGAAGTCCGCGACGCGCCCGTGGACGACCTCGAGGACGCGATCCGCCCGGGCGGTTTGGCGAAGCAGAAGGCGCCGCGGATCCAGGCGATCCTCGAACGGCTCGGTGACCCCCCGGACCTCGACTGGACCGAGACCGCCCCGCGCGAGGAGTCGCTCGAGTTCCTCCTCGACCTTCCCGGCGTCGGCCGCAAAACCGCCGCCTGCGTGCTGATCTTCACCTGGGGGATCCCGGAGATCCCGGTCGACGTCCACGTCCACCGGGTCGGCGGCCGGCTCGGCCTCTTTCCCGCCAAAGCCTCCTTCGAGAGGGCCCATGACGAGATGCTCGCGATCGTGCCGCCGGAGGACGCGCACGAGTTCCACGTCAACCTGATCCGGCACGGGCGCACGGTCTGCCGGCCCAAACCGCGCTGCGGCGAGTGCGCCCTGCGACGGATGTGCCCGTGGTACCGCGAAAACCGCGCAGCGGCGGGCGCCAGTAGTATGCGCGCCGCTAAATGAGCAAGCGCACCTTCATCTGGTTCGGGGTCCTGGTCCTCGTCCTCGCGGTCGCCATTCCCTTCGCGGCTTTCCGCGCCAAGGGCGACGGCGAGACCGAGAGCGACGTGCCCGCGAACCTGAAGAGCGCCGAGACCCTCTTCGTGATCAACTGCGGCACCTGCCACGCGCTCTACAGCGCCGGGACCGACGGCAACTACGGCCCCGACCTCGACGAACTCCTCGCCCCCACCGGCCCGCCGGAAGGCGAGAGCGCCAAAGACACGATCAAAGCGACCGAAGGCCGCGTCCTGCTCGCGATCGAACAGGGCATCGACAGCGACACGACGCCGGGCCGGATGCCGGGCGGCATCCTCAACGAAGAGCAGGCGAAAGAAGTCTCCGAATTCGTCGCTCGCACCGCCGGCGAGGGCTGACCCGCCTAAAGCCGAGGGGACGGCTTGTGCCGCCCCCTCTCGCTTTATTGCGCCAAGCGCTAGCGGTGGAACCGCAGGGCGCTGAAGACTCCGGCGTGGTCGGAGTTCCAGTACCCGTTGACCGGCTGGATCCCGCTTACCGCTGAGCTGACCAGTGTCACCGTCTCGGGGTCCCGGGTGAGGATGTGGTCGACCTGGTGGTCGAAGTCCGCTTCGCTCCCGCCTTGGCCGACTTCCAGCAGGCTGGAGTCGAGGCAGCAGCTGAGCGGATCGTCGGTGCTGCGGTTGACCATCCCGGCCGCCAGCAGCGTCTGGTAGGCAAGCCGGTCCGCCCCTTCGACCGTGTCGTCATCGGAGTTGAGGTCGCCGAGCAGGACCACCGGCAGATCGCTCGTCGCCGGTCCGGTCGGAGCGACCAGCTCGGCCGCCTGCGCCTGGCGGATCAGCGGCTGGAACGCCTCCAGGTGGGTGTTGACGAAGCGGAACCAGCCGGTGCCGCGTACTTTGGCGTCGACTGCGGTCCAGCCACGTTTGACCGTGATCGGAACCCCGGCCACCGGCACCACCAGGTTGGTGGCGAAGTTGGCCGACTGCGGGTTCTTGGTGTGGACCCCGCCGCTGGTCCGGGCGAGAATCACGTCGCGCATCGTCAGCCGCCCGTTGATCTCGGCGTCGGCGATAGCGGGGTTCGGCCCGTCGCCGGCGACGCCGTTCTCGTCGGCCGGCGCCTCGAGGTCGAACTCGTTCTGGACGACGACCACTTCGTAGCGGTCAGGCCCGCGGTTGAGCTCGGCCAGCAGTTCGACCAGGTAGTCGTAGCGGACCGTCGAGGCGGTCGGGGTGCCGGTCAGTACCGGGGTCAGGCTGGGCGGCGCGGTACGCCAGAGCGCCACCTCCTGCAGCCCGACCAGGTCCGGCTTGGCGCGGAGGATCTCGTCGGCGAGGCCCTCGGCTCGGACCGGGAAGTTGTTGGCGGTCACTTCGCGCAGGATCTGGCCGTTGGCGGCGACGAATTCCGGCAGCGTTTTCGCCGCGATCGCCGGCGTCAGGTCGGCCCCCAGGTAAAGGTTGCGGGTCATCGCGTTGACGACCTTGCCTTTGCCGTTGTCGCTGTGGTCGTCCTTCGGCTTCGCGAGAGCCACGACCGGCAGCACCAGGCCGATGATCAGTAACAGGGCGAGAGCCGGCACAAGCGACCGGCGATTCGGTAGGTAACCCAAGATCTGTCCTCCTCTTCCTCGATCCGAATTGGGATCGGTTTCGAGGCGCCTCCGAGCCGGGATGCGCCCCCTTCGGGCTACCCGGACG
>JALYWY010000191.1 GCA_030852475.1 Actinomycetota bacterium
TGGCCGAAGTGGACTCCGGCCTCGAGCAGCTCTTTGAGTTCTGCCTGTGCCATCTAGTTCTCCTTGTTGTGGTGAAGCGCCCGCCGCGCTCGCCGGGACCTGGTGGTGGCCAGGCAGGATCCGGTTCGCAGTCGGCCGGGGGTTGGGTTCGAGCGTTCGATTGTAGAGCGGGACGCCTACTTGACGTGCGCCGCCTCCAGCGCCGCCGCGAGGTCTCCCGGCAACGGTGAGCTGAAGCTGAGCTGCTCGCCCGTACGCGGGTGCCGGAAAGAGAGACGGTGGGCGTGGAGGAACTGCCGGGCGAGGCCGTAGCGCTGGGCGCCGCCGTAGGTGGCGTCGCCGGTGAGGGGATGGCCGATGGCGGCGAAGTGGGCTCGGATCTGGTGCGTACGACCAGTCTCCAGGCGCGCCTCGAGGTAGGTCTCCCGCGGCAGCAGCTCCTGCACCGTGAAGTGGGTCCGCGCCTCCCGCGAGGCCGCCCCGGAGACCGCCATCCGGTGGCGCTGCCTGGCCGAGCGCCCGACCGGGGCGTCGATCGTGCCGGTGCGGGAGGCCAGGCGGCCCCCGGCCAGCGCCAGGTAGAGGCGCTCGACCTCGCGCTCCCGGACGAGGCGCTGGAGCGCCGCGTGGGTCTCGTCGTCACGGGCGACGACGAGGAGCCCGCTGGTGCCCTTGTCGAGCCGGTGGACGATCCCCGGTCGCTCGGAGTCCTCGCCTCCCCCGAGCACCTCCGCCAGCTCGTCGACGAGCGTCGGGCCGGTGTGGGACGGCGCCGGGTGGACGACCAGCCCGGCCGGCTTGTCGACCACCGCGAGGAAGCCGTCGAGGTGGACGACCCGCAGGTCCGCCTCAGCCACCCTCGGCCTCGGGCTGGGAGTCGCGGAGATAGACGAGGACGAGCAGGACGACGCCGCAGGTGATCGCGATGTCGGCGATGTTGAAGGCGGGCCAGGAGCCGACGTCGATGTAGTCGGTCACCTCGTCGGCGCGGATCCGGTCGGCGAGGTTGCCGAGGGCGCCGCCGGCGAGCAGCCCCACCGCCACCCAGATCCCAGACGCGGTGGCGTCGCGGCTGAAGAGGTAGACGATCACCGCCAGGGCCGCAAGCCCGAGGAAGACCAGGCCGATCCCCGCGCCGCCGGCGAGGCCGAAGGCGACGCCGCGATTGTGCGCGAGGGTGAGACCGATCGGGCCGAGCAGCTCGATCTTCTCCCCCGGCACCAGGTTGGCCTCGACCGCCGCCTTCGCGGCCTGGTCGGCGGCGAAGACCAACCCGCAAAGGGCCCCGGCGAGGCTCCAGGCGCGCGCGGTGCTGCCGGTCACCCGCGGATCAGGTCGGTGATGATCTCCCCGCCGATGAAGAGGAGGATCAGCCCGATCATCGGGCTGAGATCCAGGGCAAAGCCACCGCCGCCGATCGGCGGCAGGAAGCGGCGGAAGAAGTTGAGGTAGGGGTCGGTTACCTCGGTGGCGAAGTCGAGGATCGTCCGCAGCCACGGCCAGTGGGGCATTCGCGGCACGAACGAAGCGACGATCCGGATGAAGATCAGGATCACGTAGACGATGAAGAGGGCGCCGACGTAGTCGGCGATGTCGCCTCGGTTGATCGCCAGGGGGATCACCCTCGCATCCTCTCCAATGAGGCCTCGACGGCGGCGGCGAACGCCTCACGGCCTCCCTCGCGGTCAAGCGCCTCCAGACCGGCCTCGGTGGCGCCTCCGGGCGAGGCGACGGCCTTGCGGAGCCCGGCTGGGTCATGGCGGCGCAGCAACTCTGCGGTTCCCACCGCGGTCTCCACCACCAGATCGTGCGCCAGCTGGGCGTCGAGACCGTCCGCCACCCCCGCTTCGGCGATCGCCTCCACCGCCAGCGCAAGGTAGGCGGGCGAGCAGCCCATCACCGCCGTCGCCGCGTCGAAGTCCTCCTCGGCGATCTCCACGACCTGGCCGAGCACGTCCAGCTTCTCCCGGGCTCCATCGCTTGCCGACCCCGCCGCGCAGAGGACCCCCTGCCGCACCTCGACCGCGACGTTCGGCATCACCCTCAGGACGTGCTCGGCCTCCGGCAGAGCCGCCCTCAGCTGCTCCAGGGTGGTGATCGCCAGCACCGAGACGACATCCTTCGCCCCGGCGAGCTGCGGGGCCACCTCATCCAGCTTGTTCGGCTTCACCGCCAGCACCACCAAGTCGGCCCGCCGGGCGACCTCCTCGTTCGAGACGGCTTCTCCCCCAAGCTCCTCGGCCAACTGCCGTGCCCGGCCGCTGCCGCTGTCGGAGAACAGCAACGACTCGAACTCACCAGCCCACCCACGAGCCATCGCCGCGGCCATGCTCCCGGAGCCAACAAACCCAACGATCATGAGCCGGAGCCTACCCGGCTCCACGCCTAAGACTGGTTGAAGAAGCCCTTGTCGATCAGCCTGGCCTTTTCCTCCGCCGAAACCTCGACGTTGCGCGGCGTCAACAGGAACATCTTCTCGGCAATCCGCTGCATGCCGCCGTCGAGGGCGTAGGTGAGCCCGGAGCAGAAGTCGATCATCCGCTTCGAGAGCTCGTGGTCGGCCGTCTGCAGGTTGAGGATCACCGGCACCGAGCGTTTGAACTGGTCGGCGACCTGCTGGGCGTCGTTGAAGTTGCGGGGGATGACCAGGTGGACCTGGATGTCACCGCCGTTGCCGCCGTTGTCGACCGGGCGCAAGGTGCGCGTGCGCCCACCGCCCATCGGCTCGTCGTCGGCGAAGATGTCGTCGATCTCATCGCGACGCGGGCGCCTGGAAGTGGGCAGACGCCGCACCGACGAGCTTCCCTCGCCACGTTCGCGGCGGCTGTCGTAGGCCTCTTCGGCCCCCGTTTCAGGCTCGAAGTCTTCCTCGTACTCGGGACCGTAGTCGTGATCCTCGGCCAGTCCGAAGTAGACCAGCGCCCTATGCCAAGTGTCTTTTAGAGCCATATCTCCCGCGTGTTTCGGCCTTCAGGGGCCGACTCCTTTACGGATTATTCCCACTTTTGCGGGAATTCACGCGAAAAGCGCGTGCCCGAGGCGGACGATCGTCGCCCCCTCCTCGACCGCCACCCGCCAATCCTGAGAGGTTCCCATCGAGAGCCGCTGCAATCCGTTGGCCGCCGCCAGCTCCGCCAGGCGAGCGAAGTAGGGCCGTGAATGCTCCGGGTCCGGGCTGAACGGGGGCATCGTCATCAGGCCGCTTACCTCCACCGGGCAGCGCTCGACGAAGGCCGGCAGCTCACCGGGATCGACTCCCCCCTTGCCGTCCTCGCCCGAGACGTTGACCTCGACCAGCACCTCGGTGTCCGGCGGCGCGTGTTTCCCCAGCTGGGCGAGGGCCGAGTCCGTGGCGACCGAGTGGATCAAACGCGTGAGCGGCAGCACCTGCTTCACCTTCCTGCTCTGCAAGTTGCCGATGAAGTCCCACTCGAAGGCATCCCCCCAGCGCTCGTGCTTGGCGGCCAGGTCCTGCAGGCGGTTCTCGCCGACCAGTCGCACTCCCGCCTCGGCCAGCTTTCCCATCTCCTCGAGCGGGACGTACTTGGTCGCGACCAGGAGCTCCACCCCCTCGCCGGCGACGGCTTCGGCCTCTTCCAGGTTCGTCGCCAGCTTCGCCGGATCGATGCCGTGGATCAGCTCAGCCATGCGACCCCCGCCTGGCGGCCGGTGCGGCCTTCGTCGCGCCGGTGCGAGAAGAACAGCTCCTCCTCGCAACTGGTGCAGAGGCCGGCCATCTCGATCCGCTCGACCCCCGCCCTGGCGAGCGACCGCCGCGCTGCCTCGGGAAGGTCGAGTATCCGCCCCCGGGCAACCCCTTCTCCCAGGCCGGCAAAGGCGCTGACCACCTCCCCGCCGACTTCGTAGCAGCAGGGGCCTATGCCCGGCCCGATCGCCGCCGAGGTCGCTTCCACGGCCTCTGCGGCCTTGGCGAGGATGCCCCCCGCGAGCCCGCGCCAGCCAGCGTGGACCATCGCCACCCCGCCCGGGCCGGACAGGGCGACGGGCAGGCAGTCGGCAGTGAAGACGAGCGGCGCCAGGCTCGGCCCGGAGACCACGTGCCCGTCCGCTTCCACCACTCCCTCGGGACTCTCGACCCGGCGATCGACGATGCGGGTGCCATGAACCTGTCGGGCAAAGACCACCTGCCCGGGCTCGAATCCAAGCGCGGCGGCCAGCCGCCGCCGGTTCTCGACCACGGCGTCCTCTGCGTCGTCGGTCGCCAGCCCAAGGTTGAGGGTGTCGAAAGGCGGTTCGCTGACGCCGCCGATCCGGGTCGAGAAAGCCGCCCTGGCGACGCCCAGGTCCGCCTCCAGCCACCTGACGCCGTTGCGCTCCCGCCACTCCACCGGCTACTCCTCGCGCGCCGCTTCGAGGGCGACGGCCAGCTCGTGGTCGCGGTTGACTATTTCCCCTTCCAGTCGCTTGCGCCGCGCGGTGCGCAGGCCGCGGCCGATCGCGGGGCCCTGCGGGATCCCGGCCTCGATCAAGTCGTTGCCGTCGATCTCCAGCTCGATCTTGCGCCAGGCCGTCAGATAGCTGTCGAGCCAGTCGGCCCCCATCGCCCGGGCGAGGATCAGCTCGACCGGGTCGCGCCGTTCCGCCACCTCCACCCCCTCGCCTGGCTTCGGCGGCCACATCGAGGCCAAGACCTGCTCCGCCCCTTCGGGGCCCAGCGCCGCCGCCACCAGCGCCTGCGCTCGCGGCACCAGCTCCGCCCAGTGGGGCTCCTGCAACAGCTCCTCGACGGCGGCGACCAACTCCAAGCCGCCTTTGCGCAGGTCGATCAAGCCCCAGCCGGCCAGCAGCCCGAAGGCGACGCGACCAGTCGGTTCGTCGGCGAGCCGCTCCAGCTCGGCGCGGCGGCGGTCGGCGGAGACGGTCGCCAGGTCGGCCTGGCGCAGCAGGGGGTCGGTCTCGGGCTCCAGCGTGAACCCGAAGCGAGCGGCGTACCTGGCCGCGCGGATCGCCCGGGTCGGATCGTCCTCGAACGACTTGGGATGAAGCACGCGCAGCAGACCTTGCTCCAGGTCCGACTGGCCGCCAAAGGGGTCCACCACCCGCGGCTCCCCCCCGAGCGGGATCGCCATCGCGTTGATCGTGAAGTCGCGCCGGGCGAGATCGGCCTCGATGCTCTCGGCCGGCGCTACGACCGGGAGGGCGCCGGGCTCCGGGTAGGTCTCGGTACGGGCCGAAGCGATGTCGATCTCGTGCCCTTCCACCTCGACCTTGACCGTGCCGAAGCGCTCGTGCTCGATCTCAGCGCCGCCGAGGCGCGCCGCCAGCGCAACGGCGTCTCCCTCGACGACCAGGTCCACATCGGTGCGCGGGCGGCCGAGCAGAAGATCGCGAACGGCCCCGCCGACCAGGTAGACCGGCTCCTGCGCTTCCCTCCGCACGACATCCAGCTCTGGATGGGCATGCCGCAGCCCTGCGGCTAGATCGTCCATAGGCGTCCTACGATGATCGATCGCGCGGATGGCCGCCGGGGACTCAGATGCGCACGGCGATCCCGTCAGCCGCCATCCTCTCCTTCGCCTCGCGGACCCGGTAGTGGCCGTAGTGGAAGATCGAGGCGCAGAGGACCGCGTCGGCGCTGCCCTTGGCGATCGCCTCGCTGAGGTGGGAGAGCTCGCCGGCGCCGCCGGAGGCGATCACCGGCACGCTCACCGCCTCGGCCACGGCCCGGGTCAGCTCGAGGTCGTAGCCGTCGTTGGTGCCGTCGCGGTCCATGCTGGTCAGCAGCACCTCGCCGGCGCCGCGCTTGACGGCCTCTTCGGCCCAGGTGACTGCGTCACGACCCTCAACCCGCTTGCGACCGCCGTTCACATAGACGCCCCAGCCCTCCTCCTCGCGCTTGGCGTCGATCGCGATCACCACGCACTGGGCGCCGAACTGCTCCGCCAGCTCGTTCAGCAGCTCCGGCCGCGCCAGCGCCGCCGAGTTCACAGAGACCTTGTCCGCGCCCGCATCCAGCACCGCCTGCGCATCCTCTACCGACCGGATCCCTCCTCCAATCGTGAAGGGAATGAAGACGTTGTCAGCGGTCCGCCGCGCCAGCTCCACAATCGTCTCCCGCTGTTCGTGCGAAGCGGTGATGTCCAGGAAGACCAGCTCATCCGCCCCCTCGGCGTCATACCGCTCGGCCAGCTCCACCGGATCCCCGGCGTCTTTCAGCCCGACGAAATTCGTCCCCTTGACCACCCGCCCTGCGTTGACGTCAAGGCAGGGAATAACGCGTTTCAATGCCATGAAACAAGCGTAGAGATGATGCGTGTTGGAGAGGGTCCGGTCGCCCTCCGCGGGAATGTTCGCGAAGCGGCGATATGCAATCTGATTCCTGCCCGCCATAGGCGGGCAGCATCTGACCGGAGCATGCCCCGAAGG
>JALYWY010000252.1 GCA_030852475.1 Actinomycetota bacterium
CCTCGGCGCGGACGCGCTCGGCCACTGCCTTCCCGTCGATGATCTCGGCACTCACGGGCCGGGCAGGCTAACGCTTCTTGAGCGGCGCGTAGTCGGCCATCAGCTTGCGCTCCGAGCCGTCGCCGGAGAAGCGGACGACGACCACGCCGCCGGGCTCCACGGCGGTGACGACCCCGTCGCCGAAGCTGGCGTGGACGACGTCGTCGCCGGTCTGCAGCTCCAGCGCCGGTCCCGGGTCGACCGGCTGCGCGGTCTGCACCGGCTCCACCTCGTTCATCGTCGGCGTCGCCCAGCTGGTCCCGATGCTCCGCGCCGCGGTCGAGTGGCGCTCGGTCAGCTCGTGCGGCAGCTCGTCGACGAAGCGGGAAGGCAGGTTGTGCTCGGCACGTCCGAACAACCGCCGCTCGCGCGCCCAGGTCATGTAGAGGCGCTTGCGGGCGCGGGTGATGCCGACGTAGCAGAGGCGGCGCTCCTCTTCTTCCCCCCCCTCCTCCAGCGCCCGCATGTGCGGGAAGGCGCCCTCCTCGCAACCGACGATGAAGACCGTGTCGTACTCGAGGCCCTTGGCGTTGTGCAGGGTCATCAGCGTCACCAGCTCCTGATCGGAAGTGAGCCCGTCCTGCTCGGTGTAGAGCGAGATCTGCTGCAGGTACTCCTCCAGCGGCGAGACTTCGCTCTCGCCCTCGCGTTCGCGCTCGATGTCGAACTCGGCAGCGCCGCCGATCAGGGTTTCCAGGTTTTCCGCCCGGCCTTCGGCCTCGATCGTCCGCTCCGCCGCCAGCGCGTCGAGGTAGCCGCTCTCGTGCAGCACCGCCTCCAGCAGCGTCGCCACCGGCCCGCCTTCGTCGGCGCGTTCGCGCAATCCGGCCATCGTCTCGTAGAAGCGGGAAACGGCCTTGATCGCGGCGCCGCTCAAGCCGGGTACCTCCTCGACCCGTTCGATCGCCTCCCAGACCGGCAGCCCCGTCGTGTTCACGTGCGAGGCGATCCGAGCCTGGGTGGTGTTGCCGATCCCGCGCCGGGGCGAGTTGACGACCCGCGTGAAGGAGACGAGATCGGCCGGGTTGACCAGCAGGCTGAGGTAGGCGATCGCGTCCTTGATCTCGGCCCGCTCGTAGAACTTGGTGCCGCCGATCACCTGGTAGGAGACGTCGAAGCGCTGCAGCGTGTCCTCCAGCACCCGGCTCATCGCGTTGGTTCGGTAGAAGACCGCGACCTCGGAGCGGGCCACTCCCTCCTCCTCTTCCAGCCGTTCGATCTCGCCGGCCACCCAGCGCGCCTCCTCGTGCTCGTCGGTCAGCTCGTTGAGCTGGACCCGATCGCCCTCCTCGCCGTCGCTCCAGAGCTCCTTCCTCAGGCCTTCCCGGTTGCGTTCGATGACGGCGTTGGCGGCCGAGAGGATCGTCTGCGTCGAGCGGTAGTTCTGCTCGAGCTTGACGATCTCCACGTCGTCGAAGTCCTTCTCGAAGTCGAGGATGTTCCGCACGTCGGCGTGGCGGAAGCCGTAGATCGACTGCGAGTCGTCGCCGACGACCATCAGGTTCTTGTGCTCTCCCGCCAGGAGCTGCAGGAGCCGGTACTGGGCGTGGTTGGTGTCCTGGTACTCGTCGACGAGGACGTGGCGGAAGGTGCGGCGCCAGCGTTCGCGGACGTCCTTGGAGAGCTCGATCACGTTGACGGTGCGGACGAGCAGGTCGTCGAAGTCCATCGCGTTGGCTTCGCGCATCCGCTTCTCGTAGAGCGGGAAGGCTTCGGCGACGATCTCCTCGAATTCGCCGTGGGCGGCTTCGTTGTAGGAGTCGGAGTCGATCAGCTGGTTCTTGGCGCCGGAGATCTTCGCCTGCACCGCCCGCGGCGGGAACCGTTTCGGGTCGACCCCGAGCTCGGTCAGGCACCGTTTGAGCATCCGCAGCGAGTCCGCCTGGTCGTAGATCGTGAAGCTCTTCGAGTAGCCGAGGCTCTCGGCGTCGACGCGCAGCATCCGCGCGCAGGCGGAGTGGAAGGTGGTCACCCACATCGCCCGCACCGAGCGGCCGACCAGCTGCCCGACCCGCTCGCGCATCTCCGCCGCCGCTTTGTTGGTGAAGGTGATCGCGAGGATCTCGCCCGGCCGGGCGGCGCCGGTGGCGAGCAGATAGGCGATCCGGTGGGTGAGGACGCGCGTCTTCCCCGAACCCGCTCCGGCGAGGACCAACAGCGGCCCCTCCCCGTGTTCGACCGCCTCGCGCTGGGGGCCGTTCAGGCCCACCAGCAACCGCTCGGCACGGTCGGTGCCGGGTTCGGTCGGAGCCGCAGACCCCGGCGTTGGCACCGAGGCGTCGGCGTCGAACTGCTCTTGGAGGCTCACCCGCCGAGCATAGCCAGGCGCTCGGCGGGGGCCTCGAGAATTCCTACTGCCCGAGCCCTGCCGAGCAGCCTTCGACGATTTCGACGATCGGCGCGGAGTCGCCGCTGATCATGATCTCTTCGGCTTCCTCCTCCGGGATGTCGCGAATGACCTCGGCGAAGCAGGAGGCAAACCGGGGATCGACGTCCTCCTCGCCCTCGAAGGCTTCTTCGAAGGCGTTTGCGAGCTTCTCCTGGTCGAACTCGGCGAAACCGGTGATCTCGTTCAATTTCCAGTCGCCGTCCTCTTCGATCAGGGCGACGGTGAGCGTCTGGCCGTCGAAGCTGCCGCCGGTGAAGGCGACGTTCGAGGTCGCCGCGGAACCGTCGACCTCGACCTCGGAGACCTCGACCGACTCGGGGTCGTCGCTGGTGTCTTCGGCGCTTTCTTCGCAGCTCTCGACCGCGGCGGCGCCCTCCTCCAGCTCGGTCTGCTCGAGGAACGCCTGGGTCGACAGCTCCTTGCAGTCGGCGGGGTCGGCGCTGGTCGCAGAGGTCTCGATCACCTCGACGATCTTGTCTTCGTCGCTTTCGCCGCCGCCGCAGGCGACGAGGCCCAGGACGAGTGCGAGCAGAGCGAGTGGCGGCAGCGACAGGCGAAGCTTTCTCAAGAGGTTCCTTTCGGACGAGACGGGTGGGGCGCGCAAGCTACAGCAGCTAGCCCCGTTCGCAGCTTTCGCCGATTTCGAGTTCCGGCTGCGCGGAGCCGCCGAGCACCATCTCTTCGATCTCCGCCTGCGACATCTCCCGGTAGGCCTCGACGATGCAGTCGACGACCCGCGGCTCGACCGCGTTGTACGGGGCTTCGAGGCTCTCCTTCTGTTCTTCCACCCAGCGGCGCTGGTCGAACTCGGCGAAGCCGGTGAGCTCGTCCAGCTTCCAGCTCCCGCCCTCTTCGACGAGAGCGGCGGCGAACACCTGGCCGGTGGCGTCTCCGTCGTCGGTCAATCCGATCTCGGCGGTCGCCCTCGAGCCGTCGACCTCGACGTCGGTCACCTCGACCGGGTCGTTTGGGCTTTCTTCGGCCCTGGCGTTCTGTTCGCAGCTCTTCACGGCCCCGGGGCCAGCGTGGCGGAACAGCTGTTCGTGGAGCGCCTGCGTACTCGCCTCCGTACAGGCGTCCGGAGCGGTGCTGACGAGGGCGTAGTCGATGGCGGCCACGATCTCCTCTTCCTTGTCGCTCCTGGCATCGCCGCCGCAGGCGACGAAGAGCATCGCCAGCGCCAAGAGCGGCAGAGGGAGCTTTCCCATCGCTCAGCCGCCGGCCGAGGAACGACCGGTGCGAGGGCGGATGTCGCCGCTGTCGCCGCTCGGACCATTGCCCCCGTCGAGCCGCGCCAGCCGCTGCTCCACCTCGGCGATCCGCTCCGAGAGCGCTTTGATCGCGTCGGCGATCGGGTCGGGAAGGTGGATCCAGTCGGCGTCGGGACCCTCGACCCGCTTGCCTTCGAGCTTCACCGGGTGACCCGGGTTGCCGA
>JALYWY010000225.1 GCA_030852475.1 Actinomycetota bacterium
CGCGCTCGCCGCCGACCTGCGCCAGGACGAGGGGGTCGCCTACGTGCCGCCGGTGCGCTTCAACTCCGACGGCACCGCGGCGATCGTCACCGTGATCCCGACCACCTCCCCCCAGGAAGAGGCGACCACGGAGCTGGTCGAACACCTGCGCGGATCGGTGATCCCGGCGGCGGTCGGCGACTCGGGCGTCAACGCCCTCGTCGGCGGTGTCAACGCCGCGCTCGAGGACCAGAGCACCTACATCACCGGCCGCATACCCCTGTTCATCATCGGCGTCGTCGGGCTCTCCTTCCTGCTGCTCCTCGTCGCCTTCCACTCGCCGTTCATCACCTTCAAGGCCGGGGTGATGAACCTGCTCTCGGTCAGCGCCGCCTACGGGGTGATGACCCTGGTCGCCCAGGGAGGCGCGGTCGGCGAACTGATCGGGATTGACCACGAAGTCCCGATCGCGCCGTTCATGCCGGTGATGATGTTCGCGATCCTCTTCGGGCTCTCGATGGACTACGAGGTCTTCCTAATCTCGCGGATCCGCGAGGAGTACCTGAAGGACGGCGACACCCGCCGCGCGGTCGCCGACGGGCTGGCGAAGACCGCCCGGGTGATCACCGCGGCGGCGGCGATCATGGTCGTCGTCTTCCTCGCCTTTGTCGCCTCCCCCGAAGTCTTCCTCAAGCTCTTCGGGATCGGGCTGGCCGCGGCGATCTTCCTCGACGCCACCCTGGTGCGGATGGTCCTGGTGCCCGCCGTGATGCAGCTGCTCGGGCCGCGCAACTGGTGGATCCCCGACTGGCTGGAGCGGATCCTCCCCCGCATCGACGTCGAGCGGGAAGCGCCGGAAGTGGCGACGGAGGGGCGCTCCTAGGCGCTCAAGCAGACTGCCTGGCGGCCATCTCGGCCGCCGGGTCCGGGTAGGCGAAGTTGCTGAGGCCGATCCAGTCGGGGACGCTTCGCACCAGGTGCTCGGGACCGGTCACCCGCACCCGGTTTGAGCGCATCGCCGCACCCAGCTCCTGTTTGCCAACCCAGACCTCGGCCAAGGCCCGGGTCTCGGCGTCGACTTGGAGATCGACGCCGAAGCCGGGATCGGAAAAACACAGGTCGGCGTTCTCCTCCCGGGCGACCAGCCACCAGGCGCGCTTGCCCTCCTCGGCGTCGCGAAAGCGGAAGAAGACGACCAGCTGGTCCTGCGGAAGGGAATCGAGGCGCACGCTGCGCCGCAGGTCCCACATCAGCAGCGCGGGGTCGGCCTCCTGTGCGCTGATCTCGCGCTTCAAATGGTCGCGGCTCCAGGTCCCGAGCGAGACGACCAACGGCCCCAGCGCCTCGCCGGCGGGCGTGAGCCGGTAGGAGAACCCCCGCTCCCCTTTCAGCGGCTCCCGGGTGATCAGCTCGGAGCGCTCCAGCTCCTTCAGGCGCTTGCTGAGCAGGGACGAGGACATGCGGGGGACGCCGCGCTGGAGCTCGTTGAAACGGGTGCTCCCCATCAGCAGCTCGCGCAGGACGAGCAGGGTCCAGCGCTCGGTCAGGACCTCCGCCGCCTGGGCGACGGGGCAGAACTGTCCATAGCTCTCCGGCATCCCGCAGCCGAGTCTACGCCCGTAACTGCAGATTTTGAAGTTGATGTGGCTCCGGCGCGGGCGTAGAAATGGATTACCGCACCAACCAAAGGAGACTTGACGTGGACGCCAGCACCGGGACCCAGGAACAAAACAGTCCCAGCCCAGAGTTGAGACAGAAACACCGGAAGATGTGGGCCTCCGGGGATTATCCCTCGATGGTCGAGACCTTCCTCACCCCGCTCGGCCCACGGCTGGTCGAGGCCGCCGGGATCGGCGCCGGCCAGCGCGTCCTCGACGTGGCCGCCGGCACCGGCAACGCCTCGATCCCGGCCGCCCAGGCCGGCGCCGAGGTCGTCGCCAGCGACCTCACCCCCGAGCTGTTCGAGGCCGGGCGCGCCCGCGCCGCGGCGGCGGGGGTCGAGCTCGAGTGGGTCGAGGCCGACGCCCACGGCCTGCCCTTCGAGGACGCCGGCTTCGACACGGTGATCTCCTCGATCGGGGTGATGTTCGCCCCCTTCCACCAGGCGGCGGCCGACGAGCTGGTCCGCGTCTGCCGCCCCGGCGGCACGATCGGCCTGCTGAGCTGGACCCCCGAGGGGATGATCGGCGCGCTCTTCCGCGCGATGGGCCAGTTCATGCCTCCGCCGCCTCCCGGCGCCCAGCCGCCGCCGCTGTGGGGTGGCGAGGATCACCTGCGCGAGCTGTTCGGCGATCGGGTGGATCTGGAGAAGGTCGAGAAAGGCGTGCTCGAGGTGACCGCCTTCCAGCGCCCGGACGATTACGGCGAGCACTTCAAGGACCGCTACGGGCCGACGATCGCCGCCCGCGCCAACGCCGAGAAAGAGGGGCGCGCCGAGGAGTTCGACCAGGTGCTGAGCGAGTTCTGCGCGGAGTGGAACCGCGGCAGCGACGACGACGCGCGGTTCGAGATGGAGTACCTGCTCAGCGTCGGGAAGAAGCGGGCATGAGCGGCGGGCGCAGCAGCTACGACGCGGTTGTGGTCGGCGCTCGCTGCGCCGGCTCGCCGCTGGCGACGCGGCTGGCGCGGCAGGGCTGGAAGGTCCTGCTCGTCGACCGCGAGCCGCCGCCGGCCGACACCCTCTCGACCCACTGCCTGTTCCCGAACACGCTGGCGCGGCTGCGCGAGCTGGGGGCGCTGGAGCGGATCGAAGCCGAGCACCGGGTGAACCTGATCGAGTACGGGATCCGCACCCTCGGGCGCGAGGTGAGCGGTGCGTTCACCCCGATCGGCGGCTTCGATCGCGCCGCGACGATCACCCGGCCGGTACTGGACAAGGCGCTGCTCGAAGTCGCGGTCGCGGCCGGGGCGGAGACCCGCTTCGGCGAGAAGGTGACGGGGCTGATCGGCGCCGGGACCGAGGCGGACCCCGCCCGCGGCGTCGTCCTCGAGAGCGGCGAGGAGATCGAGGCGCGCTGGGTGCTGGGGGCGGACGGCCGCGCCTCGACCGTCGCCAGCCTGCTCGGCCTCGAGAAGCAGCGCCCGCTGGCCGGCGAGATGGCCTTCATGTTCGGCTACTGGCGCGGCCTGCCGCCGAGCGATCGCTTCTTCATCGACGTGATCGAGACCGGCTCGCTGGCGTGGTCGCCCTGCGAGGACGACCTCTCGCTGCTGATCCTCGGCATCGACCCGGAGCTAACCCGGGGCGACGCGACGAAGCGGCAGCTGACCTTCCTCGAAGGCGTGCGCAAGTTCGACGACTGGTTCGACAGCGACTGGCTGGCGCATGCCGAGCAGGTCGGCGGAATCCGCCTCGCCCCGGAGACGATGCTGCGCGGCTTCTTCCGCCAGGCGACCGGACCGGGCTGGGCGCTGGTCGGCGACGCCGGCCACTTCAAGAACCCCTCCACCGCCCAGGGCATCTCCGACGCGATCGAGCAGGCCCTCCACGTCGCCGGCGAACTCCTCGCCGGCGAGAGCCTCGACGGCTACGAAGCCTGGCGCGACGACCGCGCCCGCGAGCACTACGAGTGGTCCTTCGACTTCGCCCGCTTCCCGAAACCGGAGGTGGCCGGTCCGGTCTTCGCCGGCCTCACCACCGACCCCGAGGCGAGTCAGAACCTCCGCGACGCCCTCAGCCGCCAGCTGCGGCCGCGCGAAGACGTATTCACGAACGAGCGGTTGGGGCGGTGGTTTGCTCAGGCACAGCCCGCGCTGAGTGATTAGAAAAAATTTTGTATTGACTCACCTCCTTTCCCATGGTCTACTCATGGGGATGGAGGAACCGTCCACAGCCAGTGGAGTACGTCCAGCCTGTCTGAAAGGGTTGGACAGCGTGAGCACGGTTCAGCGGCTGGGAGGTAAATCGTCGCCCGTCTCGATCCGGTACAACCGGGTCTCAGTCTGGTACCTTTCCGCGCCTCATGCCCCCGCATGCGGCGCCACCTCCGAATGTGTGGGTAGCTGATTCACGATGAACCTGTCCTCAGATCACCCGAGCAACGCCGGAACCTCAGACGAGTTCGAGCGCCACGCCGAGTCTCGACTCAAAGCAATTCGGGAAGCCGATCGTCCCGATGGTTCCGCGATCCGGCTGGGGGCATCAAACCCGCCATTCGACTGTGAGATCTTCAGTCCCGACTATCGCTCCAGACTCCCGAAGAACGATCCTGCTCGTCAGGGTTCACCGCTTCGAGAGTACGGCTCCGAGGCCAGTCTGAGAACGATGGGGGCGGCCCACGAGGCCTGCCTGAAGGCACTGGGCATCTCTCAGCCTGACTGATACCTCCTCACCCATTGCCGGACCCGGCCGCCGCTGACGATCTGAACGTGCTCGAGTGGGAGCACTTGGAGACGCTCGGGATGCTCATCTTCCAGCCCTCCCGGTACCTCCAGCGAGTGGTGGAGCACCTCAGCTTTCTCCCCGCCGGGGGTGAGCGCTGGCAGCGAGAGATTCAGCTGAGGATCCCGACTCAGAGAGCCGCGATGCCCCCCTCGGACGG
This sequence comes from Actinomycetota bacterium, assembly GCA_030852475.1. Taxonomy (GTDB): domain Bacteria; phylum Actinomycetota; class Thermoleophilia; order Solirubrobacterales; family 70-9; genus VAYN01. Next base: position 4,521 of record JALYWY010000225.1, read on the forward strand.
GAGATTCATCGTCTCCCTGGGGATGTTCCGCCGCTACAGGTTTCCGGACTTCACGGTGCGAGACGCAGCCGGCGATCGACTCAACTTCGTAACGCGTCGGCAACACCAGCACTGCATCACCGTCACCACGATCCGGCAATACCTCGACGAAGACGACTGGACGAAAGCGGGAGAAGTGGCGAAGAGCGAGCTGCTCACTCTCTACGGCCAGCTCGCATGCATCATCACCGACATCAAAGGACCGTGCCCCTACTCCCCCGAGCACGTCCGAACCAGCGCCCGCGCCCTGATGAAAAAACTGGGCAAGAGCGAGGCCGAGGGAGAGCGGATCGCGAGCCTGCTCGAGATCGACGGTGAGTTGCTTGCGCGCTACACGCACTACCTATGTTGGGTACCGGCGGACCCGGGCGACACCCTGATGCTTTCGGCCACCTACACCATGTCCGACACCGTTCGGGTCGCCGGAGAGCGAAGAAAGGCACTCGACGCCGAGGAGATGAGCTGGTGGACCCGGTTTCGCACCCGCTTCTACACCAGCCTTGGCCTCTTCCCGGTCCGCTACGAGCTGCGGGCCCCGGCCCACGACCACGCCGGCAGTTACTACTTCACCATCGAGCCCCCCGAGGACGCCCACGTGTCCCTCCTTGACTGGGGACACGACCGTTCGCTGGAAGGCGAGTCGGCGGAGACGGACTGCGCGTACACGACCTGTCACATCCACAACGGAGAGCAGTTGACGGAGGAGCCACCTGCGTCGGAGGAGGAATCCACTGAGGAGCAGCCGATAGAGCAGGAATCAATCTCCGGGGCGAAGATCTCCGCCTTCCTCAGGGCCGACCCGACGGACCACGCCGCCTTGATCGCCGTGGCCCTGCTGAACCTCGGTCTGGCGTACCTGGCCCAGCGAGGAGAGTTCGACCCCAACAGCGGCGACAGCCAACAGCAGTGGCTCCTCCTCGCCCCCACCCTCGTCGTGGCCCTGATCGCACAGCACCGCCGCCGCTACTACTCGTCTGTGACCAGGTCTGTTCGAATCGGCCTCTGGATCTACCTCGCCATCAACGCCCTCTTCGGCGCCTCGGTCGCCTTCGACATCTCCGGTGGAGACAGGCTCGATGACGTCGCCTCGGCCGCGATGGCCGTGTTCAGCCTCTCCCTCCTGGTGCTCCTGGTCGCCAGCAGCGGTCTCTTCGAGCGCTGGACCAATCGGTCCTTCCGCTCCTCGAAAGCCGGTCCTGAACCAACCCCAGAGGGTGAAACGCCCGAGGAAGAGGAGGAGGTGAACAAGTACGTAAAGGGGGTACGGCATTACGCGGACTTGACCCTCTCGGCGATGATCGTGGTTGCCATCCTGGGGGTCGTCATGACGCAGGCGCTCGACTGGGGAGACGGCCGTCGTGACAAGGAGGCGGCCAAGACGACGGCATCGGCCAAGAGGCAGAACGCCAAGAGCAGGAAAAAAGGCTCCGGAGACAGCCCCCGGCCAAAGCCAGAAAGCTCCGGCGAAAAGGGTGGCGCCGCTAACCGGCAGCCAGCAGCTCGATGACTCCGAACGCGGTGCGGATGCGGCCGTAGCGTTCGGGGGAGTCGAAGCCGGCGGCTTCGATGAATTCGGGTAAGCGGCCGGCGCGGTGGTCGGCGGTGCGGTCGAAGCCGTCGGCCACCTGGACGACGTAGAAGAGGCCGCTCATCAGCGGGTCGGAGGGACGGCCCCAGTCGGCGACGTGAAGGCGGCCATCGGGCTTGAGGATCCGCTTCATCTCCGCCAGCGCCTTTCGCTTGTCGCCGGGCAGCAGGTGGTGGAGCATCAGCGAGGTGGTGACGACGTCCGCGCTTCCCGCCTCCAGCGGCAGCCCCTGGGCAAGCCCTTCGCGCCACTCGACTTCGGCCGCGCCCGGCTTGGCCTGCGCCAGCGTCAGGATTTCCTCGTCGCCGTCGACGCCGATCACCTGCGCGTCGGGCCGGCGCCGCTTCAGCGCCAGGGCGAAGGTGCCGGTGCCGCTGCCGACGTCGACCACCGTGCCGCCCTGGGGCAGGTCGGCCTCGACTCGCCGCAGCATCTCCCCGCGGAACCGCTTTTCGCGCATCGCCCCGGCCAGGACCGGGTCGTAGAGTCGGGTGAAGACGCGCCAGCCGGCGGCGGGGACGTAACCGGAATCGGTTTTTTCGGGAGCCATCTCAGTTCCTCTCTTCGGTGCCGTTGCGCCGCGGGCTGAAGCCGCGCAGGCGCAGCGAGTTGGTGACGACGAAGACGCTGGAGAAGGCCATCGCGGCGCCGGCGATCAGCGGGTTGAGGAAGCCGGCGGCGGCCAGGGGCAGGGCCGCCACGTTGTAGGCGAAGGCCCAGAAGAGGTTGCCCTTGATCGTCGCCAGGGTGCGGCGGGAGAGGCGGATCGCGTCCCCGGCGGCGCGGGGGTCGCCGGAGACGAGGGTGATGTCGGAGGCCTCGATCGCGACGTCGGTGCCGGTGCCGATCGCGAGACCCAGGTCTGCCTGGGCGAGCGCCTGGGCGTCGTTGACGCCGTCGCCGACCATCGCCACCGTCCGGCCCTCGCCCTGCAGGCGCTCGACCGCGGCCGCCTTCCCGGCCGGCAGCACTTCGGCGATCACCTCTTCGATTCCCACCTCGGCGGCGACCGCCTTCGCCGTCGCCTCGTTGTCGCCGGTCAGCAGCACCGGCTCGAGGCCGAGCTCGCGCAGCTGCGCGATCGCTTCGCGGCTGGAGGGCTTGACGGTGTCGGCGACGACGACCAGGCCGCGCGCCTCGCCGTCCCAGCCGACCGCGACCGCGGTCCGACCCAGCGCTTCGGCGTCACGGCGCGCCCCCTCCAGCTGCGGCGGCAGGGGCATCGCCCAGTCGGCGAGGAAGGAGGCGCGACCGACCACGACGGCTCGCTCGCCGACCACTCCCTGGACGCCAAGGCCCGCTTCGCTGGCGAACCCGTCGACCGCCGGCAGCAGCACGAACTGCTCCTTCGCCCGGGCCGCGATCGCCGCCGCGATCGGGTGCTCGGAGGCGTCCTCGACCGCGCCGGCGAGGCGCAGGACCTCGTCCTCCCCCGCGCCAGGCGCGGCATGTACGGCGACGACCGCCATCTCGCCGCTCGTCACCGTCCCGGTCTTGTCGAGGACGACGGTGTCGATCTGCCGCGTCGACTCCAGCACTTCCGGTCCCTTGATGAGGAGTCCCAGTTGCGCGCCGCGGCCGGTCCCGACCAGCAGCGCGGTCGGAGTCGCCAGCCCCAGCGCGCAGGGGCAGGCGATGATCAGGACCGCGACCGCGGCGGTGAAGGCGAAGGTCGCCCCCGCCCCGTTGCCGAGCCAGAAGCCGAGGGTGCCGACGGCAAGGGCGATCACGATCGGCACGAAGATGCCGCTGATCCGGTCGGCAAGCCGCTGAACCGGCGCCTTGCCCGACTGCGCCTCGGTGACGAGGCGGGCGATCTGCGCCAGCGCCGTCTCCTCGCCGACCCGGGTCGCCCGGACGACGAGCCGGCCGCCGACGTTGACCGTGGCGCCGATGATCTCCTCGCCCGGCCCGACCTCGACCGGTACCGACTCGCCGGTGACCAGGGACCGGTCGACCGCCGAGGAGCCGCTCTCGACGATGCCGTCGGTCGCCACCTTCTCCCCCGGCCGGACGACGAAGCGATCGCCGACCGCGAGCCCCTCGACCGGCACGCGCCGCTCGCCGCCGTCGGCGTCGAGCACGGCGACGTCCTTGGCGCCGAGATCGAGCAGCGCCTCCAGCGCCGCCCCCGCCCGCCGCTTCGCCCGCGCCTCGAAGTAGCGGCCGGCGAGGATGAAGGTGGTGACGACCGCCGCCACCTCGAGGTAGATCTCTTCGGCGCCGCCGCCGCGCTCGCTGATCAGCTCGAAGGGCATCGTCATCCCCGGCGTGCCGGCGTCGAGGACGAAGAGGGCGTAGAGCGACCAGCCGAGCGCCGCGAGGGTGCCGAGCGAGATCAGCGTGTCCATCGTCGCGGCGCCGTGGCGGAGGTTCTGCCAGGCGGCCTTGTGGAAGGACCAGCCGCCCCACAGCACCACCGGCGTCGCCAGCAGCAGCGAGAGCCACTGCCAGTTGCGGAACTGCAGCGGCTCGATCATCGAGAGCAGCAGGACCGGCAGCGAGAGGGCCGCGGAGAAGATCAGCCGCCGGCGCAGCTCGGCGGTGGGGTCGGGCGCGGGCGCCTCGTCCTCCTCGGCGCGGGACTTCGGCAGCGAGGCCGAGTAGCCGACCCCCTCGACCGCCTCGACCAGGTCCTCCGGCGCGACGCGGGCGGGGTCGAAGCTGACGCTCGCCCGCTCGGTGGCGAAGTTGACCGTCGCCTCGACCCCCTCGAGCCGGTTGAGGCTCTTCTCGACCCGGCCCGCGCAGGAGGAGCAGGTCATCCCCTCGACCGGGAGCTCGAGCCGCTGGCTCATCGCGGCACCTCGACCGTGAACTCGACCGTCCGCACGGCGCCCTCGTGCTTGAACTGGAGGTAGAGGCGGTAGCGGCCGGCGGTCGGGAAGGTGGCGTCGAAGGCGATCTCGTTCGCGCCCGCCTCGTGTCCGTGCGCCGCCTCCTCGCCGTGACCGTGCCCGCCCGCGGCTTCCTCGGGGTGGACGTGGAGGAAGGCGAGGTCGCCTTCGCGCAGCGCCACCAGGTGGCCCTTGGCGCCGAGGTAGGGCTCGAGGCCATGGACCGCGTGGCCGTTCTCGCTGACGGCGAAGGTCAGCGAGGCGGGCTCGCCGGCGCGCGGCTCCCCCGCACTCAGGCGCACCTCGTAGCCGTCGGTCGAATCGAGCGGCTGCGCCGGCGGGAACGGCCGCGCCTCGAACTCGCCGCCGGAGACGAAGAGGTCGCCCGCGAGGGTGTGCTGCTCCCCGCCGACCGAGAAGTCGGCGAAAGCGCGGTAGACGCCGGGCTGGGCCAGCTCGATCGGGATCGACCAGGCCCCCTGGGCGTCCATTTCCGGATGGAGGTGCTGGAACCCGGTACCGTCGCGGCGGACGACGATCAGGTGCATGCGGCGCTCGTGCAACTCGTCGAACCTGGTGACCGGCCCGTCGGGCCCGTCGATCGTGAAGCGCAGCTCACGCGCCTCCCCCCGCTCCAGCTGGGTCGGGCTCAGGCGCAAGGCGTAACCGCCCTCGGCGATCCCGAGCCCTGCCGGCTCGTGCGCCTGCGTCTCCTGGTGGTCGCCATGGGTTGCCTCTGAAGCGTGGGTGCTCATCGTCTCGTCTCCGTGTCGCTCGTTGCTCTCGATCTCGGTCGGCTCGACGGCGGAGCCGATCGCCGCCGCGGCGCCGAAGACCAGCAGCAGCCCGACGACGAAGAGACCGATCCGCCTATAGGGGGAGGGGGTATCCATGCCGAGACTGTAGCACATACCCAGAGGGGGTATACTTCGCCAGGTGTGGTTGAGCTTCGACCTCCTATAGGGCGCCCAAGCTCAACCACACC
>JALYWY010000254.1 GCA_030852475.1 Actinomycetota bacterium
ACCGAGATCAGCAGGCTCCCTTCCGGCATCTGCAGGTCGCCGACGCGGCGGCCGGTGACGCTCGAGTCCTTGCCCAGCAGCATCTCGATGATCTCCAGCTGCTCCTCCTGCAGGTCGAGCAGGTGGACGAGCCCGTACTCGGGCACCTCGTGCTCGAGCAGGCGCAGGATCAGGTCGGTGGCCGAGACCGAGGGTTTGATCCCCAGCAGGTCGAAGTGCCGGCGGTTACGCGGATTGTTGACGCGGGCGATGATCTGGTCGACCAGGTACTTCTCCTTCGCCACCTGGCAGATCAGCATGTTGTCCTCGTCGTCGCCGGTGACCGCGATCACCATGTCGGCGCGCTGGATCCCCGCCCGCTCCAGCACCCAGAGCTCGGAGGCGTCGCCGTAAGAGACGTTGTGCTCGAGCTCCTGCTCGACGGTCAGGTAGCGGCGGCGGTCGCTCTCGATCAGGGTCACCTCGTGACCTTTGTCGAGCAGCTCGCGCGCCAGGTTCCATCCGACCTTGCCCGCTCCGACGACGATGATGTACATGGCTCCGGCCTCGCTCCCTACGCCGCCGCCGGGGTGTCGGGCGAGCTGCCGCGGGCGCCGGCGTCGCGGACCGCGCCCTCGAGCATGTCGATCGCGACCCGGGTCGGGCAGACGGTGTTGAGGCCCTGGCGCTGGTACCACTCGGCCCGCAGCGGGTCGAGCACGCGGGCGATCACGGTCGGCACCTCATAGCGGCGCTGGGCGATCTGGGCGATGACGATGTTGGTGTTGTCGCCGTCGGTGGAGGCGATGAAGACGTCGGCGCCCTCGATGCCGGCGGCCTCCAAGGCCTCGGTCTCGAGCCCGGCTCCGACCGTGAACTGCCCGCCGAGGTCCTCCCAGCTCTTCTCCAGGCCGACCTCGAGCCGCGCGTGCGACTCCGGGTCCTCGTCGAGGCAGGAGACGTTGTGGCCCTCGCGGAGCATCGCCCGGGCCACCGAGGAGCCGACCCGGCCGCAGCCGACGATCAGAACGAACATAGGAGCGGATACTAGACGGGCTACTCGGGTTCCGGCGGAGCCGTGAGCAGCACGCGACAGGGGGCTTTCTTCAGCACGTACTCGGTCGCCGCGCCGATCTCCGCCGGCTTGGCGGCGCCGATGCCACCGATCATCGCGCCGCCGCGGATCTTGGTCGGGGCCTCGCCTCCGATCACGATCGCCTCCGCGTTGCTGCGCCGCGCCGCCTCGAGGATCCCGGCGCCGACCTTGCGGGCGCGGATCACCTCGGTGCTGACCTCGACGTCCTCGTACTCCTCCCCCACCTCGCGCGCCCGCTGCAGCGCCCGGCGCGCCTGCTCCTCGCGCTCCTTCGGCAGCTTCGCGTCGAGCGGCAGCGTCAGCGGCACCTCGATCACGTAGACCACCTCCATCCTCGAGGTGCCGCGGCGGCGGCCGTCGACCCGCTCGGCGGCGGCCAGGCGGCCGGCGGTGGCGACGATGTCGTCGTCGAACCTGGTCCCGAAGACAGGGACGAGGACGTTGCTGAACTCGATCTCCGGCACCTGCTTGGTCAGCGCCCGCTCGGTGACCGAGACCCGCTTGGTCAGCGTCGTGCCCTCGAAGACCTTGCGGTAGACGACGTAGAAGGTGAGCCCGAAGGCCATCCAGCCGAGGCCGACCCAGCGGGCGGTCGAGTGGTAGGCGAGGACGCTGAGGAAGGCGAGGCCGCTGAGCAGGGCGGCGAGGATCGCCGGCAGCGGCAGCTCCGCGTGCCCCCAGGGGATCCCGAGCGGGATCCGGAACGGCCGCCGCTTGTCCGGCTGGGTCACCCGCAGGCGGATGATCGAGAGGTGGGCGATCGTGATCGCCAGCGTCGCCCCGAAGGCGTAGATACCGGCGAGCAGCTTGACGTCGGTGGGGAACACGAGCCCGATCGCGATCAGGCTGCTGATCACGATCGCCACGTAGGGAGTGGCGGTGCGGCGGTCGAGCTTGCCGAGCCAGCTCGGGATCTGACGGTTGATCGCCAGCGTGTAGATGTGGCGGGAGACGCCGAGCATCGAGATGCTGGCGGCCCAGATCAGGACCGGCGTCGCGACCGCGGTGACCAGCCAGCGCATCGTTTCCGCCACCCAGGCGGGCTCGAAGGCCGAGACCACCCCCAGGATCGGGTCCTCGACGAATTCGTCGCCGAGCGCGGTCTGCGGCCCGTCCGGGCCTCCCACCACCGGCACCGCCATCAGCGCGATCGCCGCCATCCCGGCGTAGACGAGCGGCACCCCGACCGCGCCGATCCCGGCGATCCGCCTCAGGTCGCGCCGGCTGACGTCGATGTCGGGGGCGAAATCCGAGGCGGCCTCGATCCCGGCGTAGGCCAGCATCGCCACCACCGCCGCGTAGACGATGTCGCGGAAGCTGGGGTCGCTGAAGAGATCCATGTTCTCGGTCAGCCGCTCGGGGTGCATGACGACGAACGCCCCGACGACGATCACCAGCAGCTGCAGCCCGAGGTCGGCGAGGGCGAGGAAGACGAGGGGGCCCTGGCGCTCCCTCCCGGTGACGTTGAGGATGTTGAGCACGCAGATCGCGGCGATCACCACGGCGGCGATCCCGATCTCCCAGCCGGGGTGAGCGAACTCGGTGCCGGGCGGGGTCAGGTAGTGCGGCACCGAGAGGGCCGCCAGCGCGATCACGATCAGGTAATCGATCAGGATCGCCCAGCCGGCGATGAAGGCGACCAGCTCGTTGAAGGCGTGGCGGGCGAAGGTCGAGGAGCCGCCGCGCGCGCGGAACATCGCCCCGCCCTCGACGTAGGTGAGGGTGGTGAGCCCGAAGAGCAGGCCGGCGGCGAGGAAGATCAGCGGCGTCAGGCCGAGGCCCTTCTCGGCGACGACGCCGAGGGCGAAGTAGATCGAGAAGCCGACCGCCGAGTAGGCGGCGGCGAACAGCATCGGCACGCCGAGGCCGCGGTTCATTACGTCCTTGCTCCCAGCCAGAGGCGCCCCGCGCCGACCGCGATGAAGGCGATCCCGATCAGGAAGCCGTAGGAGGCGGGGCCACCGCCGTTGACCAGGGTGACGACGAGGACCGCGATCCCGAGCGCGAGCATTCCCAGCGAGAAGGCGCGGACGGCGCCACGGTAGATGCGCTCGCCGCTCATCTGGCCGCCTCCGCCAGGGCGGCGCCGGGGACCGTGGGCGGCTTGTCGGTGGGATCGGAGACGACGATCACCCGGCAGGGGCGCTCGCCGAGGATCGTCTGCAGGGTCT
>JALYWY010000265.1 GCA_030852475.1 Actinomycetota bacterium
GGGCCCGGCGGAGGTGGCGGGCGGCCTCGCCCGCCTCGCCGCGGCCGAGCTCGAGCTGCCCCAGCGCCTGCTCGGCGCAGGCGAGGGTGGAGGGCAACTCGAGCGCCTCGCCCAGACGCAGCATGCGCGCGGCGGCGGTCTCGCAGGACTCGGCGTCGCCGCGGTGGCCGGCGACCATCGCCACCGCTGCCAGCGCCAGGGTGCCGACGAAGCCCGTACCCAGCCCGGTCTCGGTGATCTCACACGCCTCCTCGGCGCAGGCAGCCGCGAGGCGAAGGTCGCCACGGCGCAGGTGGAGGGTCGCCAGCACCCCCAGCGGCAGGGCCAGGGGCGCGACCGCGCCGGCGGCGCGGTTGGCCTCGATCAGGCGGGTCAGCGCCGCCTCGGCCTCGGCGTGATCGCCGAGCCAGAGCCGGCAGAGGGCGGCGATCGCGAGCACCTCATGGCCGGGGGCGGTCGGGTCCCAGCCGAGCAATGCCGGTTCGATCTCGCCGAGCAAGGCGCGGGCGCGGTCGTGCTCGCCGAGGTTGACCAGGACCTCGGCGCCGATCGTCGCCGGGATCGTCTCCGCCCCGGCCGGCGCCAGGGCCTGCGCCCGCTCGGCGGTCGCCTGCAGGACCTCCATCGGCCCCGTCCCGATCAGCGAGATGCAGGCCTGGGTGAGCAGCGCCGAGGCGCGCATCGGGTCCTGCTCCTCGATCGCCTCCGCCTCCGCCTCGAGCAGCGCGTACGCCACCCGCGGCCGGCCACCCTGGTGGATCGCCATCCCGCGCAGCAACTGCAGGTCTGCCCTGGTCGCCGCGTCGCCGGCGCTGGGCAGGACCGAGTCGAGGACCGCAAGCGCCCGGGCCGGCTGACCCGCGACGGCAGCGACGCTCGCGGCGGAGAGCGCCCGGCGGACGGCCGCGGCGGGATCGGGGCTGAGCGCGACTGCCCGCTCCAGGACCGCGGCGGCGGTTCCGGGTGCTCCGCGACGTCGCGCCTTTTCACCGAGCAGCTCGAGCCGGGCGGCGAGCTCCTCGTCCGGAGCGGGTGAGGCGAGGGCGAGCTGCCACGAGCGCTCCGGCTCCTCAACCGCGGCGGCGATCCGCTCGTGGGCGGCGCGGCGGGCCGAAGGGGCGGCGGCGTGGTAGATCGAGGCGCGGACGAGCGGGTGCGAGAAGGCGATGCCGCGGCGTGAGCCGCCGAGCTCGACCAGGCCCGCGTCCTCGGCCGCGCCGAGCTCGCCCGCGACCATCGTCGCCGGCGCACCCGCCGCAGCAAGCAGCAGCATCTCGCGGGTCACCGCCGGCAGCTCGGCTACGCGGGCGGCGAAGGCTCGCTGCAGCCGCTCCCCCGCCGGCAGCGGGTCGGGTAGGAGCGCGCGGCCGGCGCGCTGGGCCGAGCTCAACTCCACCGGCGCCTCGACCAAGGCCAGCGGGTTGCCGCCGACCGCCGCGACCAACGCCTCGGCGACCGGATCCGCGAGGCCACCCTGACGGGCGAGGGCGAGGGCGTCCTCGCGCTCCAGCTCGGCCAGCGGCAGGCTCTCGACCCCGGGCCACTCGTCCGGCGCCTCCCCGCGCAGCGACCAGACCGCAACTACGCCGATCCCGAGCCGGTGGGCGCGGCGAGCGAGGAAGCCGACGGCGGCGCGCGAAGACGGATCGAGCCATTGGACGTCGTCGGCGAGGACGAACAGTGGCGCGGCGTCGGCGAGCCGCTCGGAAACGGCGCGCAACAGTCCGGCCGGGTCGCGCCCATCACCATCGGCGAGCAGATCGGCGCCACCGAGCGGGTACAGCAGCTCCTCCAGCCCGGCGAACGGCAGCCCGGCCTCGGCCTCGACCCCGGTCGTACGCAGACAGGTCAAATCGGCCGGGGCACAGGCCTCGAGCAGGGCGCTCTTACCGACGCCGGGAGTGCCCTCGATCCGAATCGCCCCTCCCTCCCCCGCACGCACACGGTCGGCAAGCTCGTGCAGGCGCGCGAGACTGGTCGCGCGACCGAGTAGTGGGGGGTGATCGGGGCCGGGTTCCAGGGCTCCAGCCTAGCCGCCCGCCTTCCACCGACGCTCCTGGCGACACCAGCCTGGACGCTTAGCCGAAGCCGTTGCCCGTTCGCTTCACCATCAGCACGACTTTGCCTTTGACGACACAGCTGCGTATCCAGGGAGAGACCGAGGCCGAAGCGCTGAAGGAGGCCTTGCGACAGCCGCCGCTGATCGTGACCGTCCGCCGCAGCGTCTCGCCGACTCTGAGCTTGCGGAACTGCACGTCGGTCGCCTTCAGGGGCGCGACGATCCCCGCGTAGGGATCGGCCAGCCATCCCTTCGAGGCTTCCGATTCGGCCTCGATCTTGGGGCGACGCTGGAGGCAGGAGCTGGTCTGCGGGGTCGCCTTGCTGCGGTAGATCAAGACCTGCGTCTGGTGCACCAAGGGGGCCGGGTCGTCGTCGCTCCCTTCTTCTCTGGCGGGGACGACGCCGACCGCGACCTTGCTCTTCATCCGCTTCGTGCACACCGGTTCTGGCGGCTCCGGCTCCGGCTCGGTGGGCGGGCAGTAGTTGCTGGTCTGCCAGCCGCTCAGCTCGGTCCGCACCGTCGCATCGCCGCCGGTGACCTGGGTCAGGACCACCTTGCCGTTGACGATCGTGACCTTCGCCGCCTGCGGCCGGCCGAGCTCGAAGGTGAGTTCCTCCTCGATCGTCTTCGCGTAGCCGGGCACGCAGCTGCTGGTGCTGTCCCAGGTCCAGGTGTGGTCGAGGTAGCCGACGGCGTCGATCTTCACCGGGTACTGCGTCACTTTCGCTTCTTTCACCACATTCGGCACTTTGACCGCGCCGGTCGCGGCGGGGAACGTGAGCGCGGCGGTGGCGAGGGCGGTCAGCGCGAGGGCGGAGGGCAGTCGGATGCGCATGAGGCGAGGATCGCGCCCCAGCCGGCCGTCCGCATCAGGGAAACCACGGATCAACCACCAACGCATAGCGACGCCAGACCTGACGGATGCCGCCGGGGCGGAAGGCCCCGGCGGCATCTGCGGTCAGAACGGCGAGGCGGGCAAACGTCAGGTGCTCACCTCGCAGGGGGACGCTGCCTCAGTTGGCGGCGTCGTAGGACGGGGTGGCGTCCACGATCCAGACGCCCAGACCGCTGGACTGGCGGGCGTAGGACCCGGCCGCGTGCTGGCTCCACTCGTGGTGGTCGACCGGGATCGAGGTGCCGACCGTGGCGCCGGCGCGGAAGAGGCGGACGGCGTCCTCTTTGCCCAGGCCGAAGCCAGCGGTTTTCTCGGTCTCGAGCACGTAGGTGTCGCCGGCCGCGAGCATCGTGTTGGCCGGGATGGTGTAGCGGTGTTCGATGTCGTTGCTGTCGTCGGCGATGATCGCGCCGCCGATGTTGATGGTCGAGCCAGAGGTGTTGAGCAGCTCGACCCAGTCGCCGTGGGTGGCGTCACCGGTGGAGACGATCTCGTTGAGCACGACGTAGGAGATGTCCGGCGTCACCGAGGAGGCGAAGTCGTTCGCCGCCCCGAAGGTGCCTTTGTTGGTGGCCACCCATTCGCCGCTGCCGTTGAGCCCGTAGGTCTGCAGCGCGTGCGTGCTCCACGACCCCGTGTCGACCGCCGGCGCCGCGGCCAGGTCGACGGCGTCGGCCTCGAAGAGGCGGGCGGAGTCCGCGTCGCCGAGACCGAACTGCCCGTCGCCGAGGGCAGGGTTGTCGACCCGGAAGGCCGCCACCGCTCCAGCGGCCAGTTCCGGGGTGCTGACGGGGATCCGGAAGACGTGGCCGTTGTCGTTGTCGGAGAGGATCGCGTTGTCCAGGTTCACGCTGGCTTTGCCGGTGTTCTTCACCTCGATCCAGTCGCCGTTGGTGTCGTCGCCGTGGCTCTCGGCCTCGTTGATGACCACGCCGGTCAGGTCAGGGGCTTCGACGCCGCTGAACTGGTTGACCGCTGCGAACGTGCTGACCGAGGTCGGTTTCCAGGTGCCGGCTCCGGCGACGTCGCGGCCATAGGTGACGGCCGCGTGGGACGACCAGGAGAACTGGTCGACGACGGTGCTGAGGGTGACGTCGTTCGGGGCGTAGAGCTTCGCTGCGTCGGCCGAGCCGAGGCCGAAGTTGCCCGTGACTTTCGGGTCGTCGACGCGGAACGCGGCGTAGCCGCCCGCGGCGAGTTCCGGGGTCGAGGACGGGACGACGAACTGGTGGGCCGGGTCGTTGTCGGTGATGATCGCGCCGTCGATGTTGATCGCCGAGCCGGTGGTGTTGTACAGCTCCACCCAGTCGCCGTTGGTGGCGTCACCGTTGGACTCGACCTCGTTGAGCTTGATGCCAGCGATGTTGCCGATCGACGGGAAGCCAAAGTCGTTTTCGCCGTCGAACGTGCCCGCCGCGGTGGTTTTGAATTCGTTTGAACCGTCCGGATTGGCGCCGTAGGTGGTCGAGGCGTGCGACGTCCAGGTGTAGGTGTCTTCCGGCGAGACCGACCCGAGGTTGACGGTGCCGGCGGGGAACAGACGCGCGGAGTCGGAGCTGCCGAGGCCGAAGGCGGTGTCGACCTCGAAGGCGGCCCATTCGCCGACGCCGACGAAGGTGCTGGCGGGGATGACGAACCGGTGGCTGTTGTCGTTGTCGGACAGGATCACGCCCGAGAGGTCGACTTCTTCTTCGAGGGCTTCGCCGGTGTTGTAGAGCTCGATCCAGTCGCCGTGGACGACGTCGCCGTTGGACTCGACCTCGTTGATCTCGATGTCGGTCAGTTCAGTGGTCGCCGCCGAGGCCGACGCGACCCCGAGGGCGAGGACGGTACAGGCGGCGGCCATGATGGCCACGGCGAGGCGGATCAGCGAGACCCGCCTGCGCGAGATTTCGACATTCATGGTGTGCTTCTCCCTTTGTGGTTGATGGCGCCATTGACGTAAGCGACGCCGGATTAATCAGCAACACCGGACAGGTAAGTTCATCCCGTCAGATCCGCGAGTGAACATGCAGTGAAGTGGACAGGTGGCCGGGGCGGTGACAGCGAGGTAACAATTAGGTGACAGTTACAAAATATGTAAGGTGACAGTTACCAAAAGACTTCCTTTCGGTAACGGAACGTTCACGTTGGCGGGCTCCGCTGGACGCACGATCCAGCCTCAAATGGGCGTGCCACCGACATCTGGGCGGGGCCGCGATATCGATGAAGGGGGTCTCTGTTGTCTGGTCTTGGTCTGATGGCGTTGCGGCCGAAGCCGCGCTCTCGGCGCGCTCTGATCGCGATGCTCGCCGCGCTTTTGGTCTTCACCGCGGTGCCGGCGCTCGCTCCCACGTCGGGATTGACGATCACCCCCTCCCCGGCCCGCGCCGCCGACACCGACGTCGTCCTGATTCCGGACGCCAACCTGAAGAAAAGGCTCAACGCGCGCATCAGCACCAGCCGTCCAGCCACCCAGGACATCACCGTCGGCGAGGCGCTGGCGGTCACCGGCACGATGAGTCTCGCCGGGCCATTCGCCGACCTGACCGGGCTGGAGGCGTTCAAGAACGTGACGGGCCTCAGCATCACCGGCTTCAGCGCGACGACGAAAAGCACGTTCACCAGCCTCGCGCCGCTGGCGGGGATGACCAAACTCACGTCGCTCACCCTGCAGAGCGGCGGCGCGCAGAGCCTGGCGCCGCTGGCGGGACTGACGAGCCTGACGAGCCTGACGGTGAATCGCAACCTCGTCACCGACCCGTCGCCGCTGGCTCCACTTACCAACCTCACGGGCCTGAACCTGGGGACCAACCAGATCCGCGACCTGACCCTGCTGCCGAGCCTGCCGAAACTGACGGAACTGAACCTGGGCAACAACCGGATCGTCGACCCGGCGCCGCTGCTCGGCAAGATCGACAGCGAGACGATCGCCACCTTGAACCTGAGCGGCAACCGGATCACCGATGCCTCACCCCTGGCGCCGCTCGGCGACGGGCAGCTCGGCCGGTGGACGACCACCAGCACCGGGCTGCTCCTCAGCAGGAACCGGATCACCGACTTCACGCCGTTCGACAGCTGGGCCACGCCGCCGGTGTGGCAGCAGACGTCCGACCAGCAGCTCTACGTCGGGGACTACAAGGCCGGCGGAGTCATCCTGCCCGAGCTGAAGCAGAGCGCCGCGATCACCGCGCCGCTGCAGGTCGATCCGCCTAGTGCAGGGAGTTACGACCCGGCGACGCGGCGCCTGACTCTGACCGACGAGGGCGCCACGAGCGTCGAACTCAAATCGCTGGTCCCCGGCAACTCGCTGCCGCAGACGCGCTGGACGGTGTTCTTCTCGACTCCGCCGCTCGATCCGGGCGACGCCGATGGGCCGGTGGTCGGTGGCACCGCCCAGGTCGGCGAAGAACTCACGGTTTCCGACTACGGCCCCGCGCTCGCGTCCTGCCCGGGGAACGATTACCGGTTCCGGTGGCTGCGCGACGGCGAGGCGTTCACGGGCAACCGGAACTTCGATCCCTCCCCCGATGTCATGGGCGAACCCGGCGATGGGCCCTCCTACCTGGTTTCAGCGACCGACCTCGGCCACCAGCTGCAGGTGCAGGTCACCTGCGCCGGGATCGGAGCGTCGCGCACCTCGGCGCCGACGGCGGTCGTGACGGCCGAACAGACCGAGATGCCCGTGATCCAATCGCTGCAGGGCTCGACCAGAGTCGACCGGCCCATCGGCGAACCGCTCGAGTTCGGGGGCCCGTTCCCGGGCGGGGTCCTGGGCGACCCGACCAATCCCACGTTGCCGATCTACGTGGCGCAGCTGGATGCATCCAACCGGCTGGTGGACCCCTCCCAGCTGACTGTTACGGCTTCGGTGTCGTACTGGCCCGGTTTCAGCGGTCCCCAAACGATCGAGGCGGAGGACATCCAGATCACCGGCACCGACGCGGAGCGCACTGTCGCGATCACTCCTCGGATAGCGACTCCGCATGTGAGCCTTGGCCAAAGTGGGGAGGCCTTCGTCACGCTGACGGTTACGGGGACCACGGGCAAGACGACCACGTACTCGTTCACCTACGTCGCCTCGACCCAGACGACGCCGACCAGCCGGGTGCTGCTGGGCTCGAGCGACGCCTCGACGGCGATCGCCGTCGGCGATGGCCATCTGCTGGTGGCCGACGACGAGAAGCGGGAGATTCGCCTCTACGACGGCGAGGTGTCTGGCCGCGAGGTCGCGCAGTTCCCGCTCGGCGGCCTCGGCGGCGAGATCGACGCGGAGGCATCCGTGCGCAAGGGCGACTCGATCTGGTGGTTCGGCTCGCACGGCAACAACAAGGAGGGAGAGTTCCAACCCTCGCGGGCGCAGGTGTTCGAGACGAAGCTGACCGGCAGCGGGGCAAACGCGAAGATCGTCCCGACCGGCGTCGTCTACGCGAAACTGCGCAGCGACCTGTTCTCCTGGGACAAGGCCCACGGCGACCGCCTCGGGTTCGACGTCGGCCAGGGCAAGGTGAAGCCCGAAGCGCTCGACGGGTTCAACATCGAGGGCGCGGAGTTCTCCCCGGACGGCAGCGAGCTGTATCTGGGGCTGCGGGCCCCGATCGTGGCGGCCCAGCCCGGGGGCAAGGCGGTGATCGTCCCGGTCACCAACTTCGAGGCCCTCACCTCGGGGGCGGCGACCAAAGCGACGTTCGCCGACCCGATCCTGCTGGACCTCGGCGGGGAAAGCATCCGCGAGATCCGCAAGAACGCCCGCGGGGAGTACCTGATCCTCAGCGCGCCGGCCGGGCTGCCAGGACCGGACGCGCCGACGCAGACGCTGTGGGCGTGGAACGGAGACCGCGACTACGCGCCGCGCAAGCTCACCACCGTGGTCCCCAAGGACGTCGAGCCCCGCCACACCGACAACGCCGGGGCCTGGGAGGGCATCGGTGCGATGCCCGAGCGGCTGACCCCGGGCGCGGAGGTGCGCCTGATCATGGACCAGGGCTACGTCCAGCTGTACGGAGGCAGCACCGAGAACAAGGACGACAGCAACGATTTCACCAACAAGGCCCGCACCGACGAGGTCGTGCTTGCCGGCCCGGTCGGCACGCTGGCCGAGCTCAGCGGCTCCGGGGCGTTCCCCGACCAGGCCGCCAACACGATCGGAACGGCCAGGGAGGTGACGGTCACCAACGCGGGCTCGAACGTGCTGCACGTCGGGCGGGCGTACACGGACGACGACGACCAGGCATCGGCGGACGACTTCCTGCTCAGCGGCGACAGCTGCTCGGGCAGGGCGCTGGACCCGACCGAGTCCTGCGCCGTCCGGGTGCGCTTCGCCCCGTCGCGCGAGAACACGACCTCCGCGGCGCGGCTGGTGATCGAGAGCGACGTCCCCGGCGGCCGGAGCACGGTGGCGCTGACCGGCACGTCCACCGCGCTGCCCAAAGGCGAGGACGGCCAGGACGGCGCTCCGGGCACGCCTGGCCAGGACGGTCAGGACGGCGCTCCGGGTGCTGATGGTCAGGGCAGCAAGGGCGACAAGGGCGATGTCGGCCCCCAGGGCCCCCAGGGCATCGCCGGCCGCAACGGTGCCGACGGCACCTTCCGGTTCATCACCGCCAACGCATCGACCTCGGTCGTGCGAGGGAAGGTCGCCACGCTCCGGTTCCGGGCCGTCAACGACACCACCGCGAAGGTGAGCGGTGCCCTCCTGCGGCTCCTGGACACCGACGGCCTCCAGGTCGGTGGCGAGCGCAGCGTCAGGGTGCCGGCGATCGCGGCCGGGAAGACCAGGACGGTAGGGCTGCCGCTCAGAGTGGGCGCCCGAGCAAAGCCCGGCAGCTACGCGATCAAGGTGAAGATCAGCGTCGGCAGCGAGAGCGCCACTCGTCAGGTCAGGCTGATCGTGACGCGTCGAGCGGAGTAAGCCGCGGCTTCAGGAGCTCCGCCGCATGAGCCAACCCCACTCGGATTGCGTCTCCGGTCTGGGGGATGCTCTTCGGGCTGCCGGGGAAGTTCACTATCAGCGAGCAGTTGCGGACGCCGGCGACGCCGCGCGAGACCATCCAGAGGGGGGTATGGTCGCGCGAGGCGAGACGCATCGCCTCGGCGATCCCGGGCGCCTCGCGCTCGATCACGGCGCGGGTTGCCTCCGGGGTGACGTCGCGCGGGCCGAAGCCGGTGCCGCCGGTGGTGAGGATGAGCTCGCAGCCCTCGTCCGACCAGAGGCGGAGCCGAGCTTCGATCTCGCCCTGCTCGTCGGGGACGATCTCGCGAGCCGCCACCTCCGCGCCGAGCGAGCGCGCGAACTCCGCCAGGGCCGGGCCGCCCAGGTCCTCGGCCTCACCGCGCGAGCGGCTGTCGCTGACAGTGAGGATCGCCGCCCGCACGCTCAGTCCCAAGCCGGTCGCACCCAGTCGTGGCGGCCACCGCTCTTGGCGAGCAGGGAAACCCGTTCGATCTCCACCCCTCGCTCGACCCCCTTGACCATGTCGTAGACAGTGAGCGCGGCGACGGCCGCCGCCGTCATCGCCTCCATCTCCACTCCGGTGGGGCCGACGGTCCGGGCCTCGGCCCGCAGTTGCACCACCCCCTCCTCGGCCTCCACCCAGGCCTCGACGTCGACGAAGGTGAGCGCGAGCGGATGCGCGAGCGGGATCAGCTCCCCCGAACGCTTCGCCGCGCCGATGCCCGCCAGCCGCGCGGTGGCGAGGACCTCGCCCTTGGGGCCGTTGCCGTGCTCGACCAGGGCCGCGGTCTCGGGCGACATCCGCACCCGCGCCTCCGCGACGGCCCGGCGCTCGGTCGGCGGCTTGCCGCCGACGTCGACCATCCGCGCCGTGCCGTTCTCGTCGAGGTGGGTCAGCCGGGGCTCGCTCACGGCAGCGTCCCCTCCACCCAGCGCCGCGCCTCGGCCTCGACCTCGCGCTTCCAGATCGGCGCCTCCGCCTTGATCCGGTCGATCGCCTCGCGCGCCCCGGCGAACGCTTCCTCCCGATGCGCGGCGGAGACGGCGACGACGACCCCGGCCTCGCCCAGCGGCACCGAGCCGATGCGGTGCTCCGCCGCTGCCGCCTCGAGGCGATGCCGCGCGACGCAGTCCTCGAGGATGCGCGCGATTCGCTCCTCGGCCATCGGCGCGTAGGCCTCGTACTCGAGCCGGTCCACTTCCCTGCACGTCCCCTGGAAGCAGACGACGGCGCCGGCGCCGGGGCGACCGACCCAGGTTGAGAGCTCGGCGGCGTCGAGCGGCTCTTCGGAGATGCGGGCGCGCACCCTGGCGAGGGCGGGCCAGGCGCCGCCGCTGATCGGCGGGATCGCCGCCAGCTCGTCGCCGGGCGCGAGCGGGGCGCTCGGCTGGACGTACTCGCGGTTGACGGCAAGCCGCACCGGCACCCGCTCGAGCATCTCGGCGAGCCGCGGCTCCGCCCGCAGCGCCGCCAGCGCGTCGGCCGCGGTCGCGCCCTCGTCGAGGACGACCTCGACGGCGTCGGCGCCGGCGCGCTCGCGCAGGATCGCGAAGAGGCGGACGCTCAGCTTCACGCCGGCGCTCCCGGCAGCAGCTCGACCTCGACGCGCTCGCCGGCGCCCACCCCGCCGCCCTCGGCAGGCAGGATCGCCAGCCCGTCGGCGCCGAGCATCGAGGTCAGCACGTGCGATCCCTGCTCCTTCGTCGGCATGGCGACCCAGCTGCCGCCGTCCTCCTCGAGCCGGCAGCGGACGGCCTCGGCGCGGCCGTGCTTCTTCGCGTAGCCGCACCCGAAGGCGGCCTCGAGCGTCCGCGGCCAGGGGTCGTGTCCCTGCATCGCCAGCAGCGCCGGCCGCGCGAAGAGCAGGAAGGTGACCATCGCCGAGACGGGATTGCCCGGCAGGCCGAAGACGAGCCCGCCGCGGGGGGTGACGCCGAAGTAGGTGGGCTTGCCGGGGCGCAGCGCCACGCGCCAGAAGACCTGCTCGACGCCGAGCTCGGCCAGCGCCGGCCTGACGAGGTCGTGGGGGCCGACCGAGACGCCACCGCAGACGACGGTCACGTCCGCCTCCAGCGCCCGGGCGAGGCCCTCGCGGGTCGGCCCCGGCCCGTCGGGGACGTGCTCGAGCAGGGATATCTCGGCGCCCGCCTGCGCGGCGAGCGCCGGTACCGTGAAGGAGTTGGCGTCGCGCACCGCCCCCGGTCGCATCCGCTCGTGCGGGCGGATCAGCTCGTCGCCGCTGACCACGACCGCCACCCGCGGCCGCCGCGCGCAGTCCACCTCGGCCCGACCCGCGAGGGCGAGCACCCCCAGCTCGGCGGGGCCGATCCGGCAGCCGGGAGCCAGCACCCGCGTGCCCGCCCGGACGTCCTCCCCGGCCCGGCGCACGTTGGCGCCGGTGGGAACCTCGCCGGCGATCTCGACCGAGCCGTTGCGGCGAGCCGTCATCTCCACCGGGACCACCGCGTCGGCCCCCGCGGGCGCGACGGCGCCGGTCGAGATCGCGATCGCCTCGCCACGACGGAGCCGACGCGAGGCCGGGGTGCCCGCCCGCGACTCGCCGGCCACCCGCAGGACCGCCGGGCTGTCGGCGCGCGCGCCGTCGAGGTCGCCCGCCCGCACCGCGTAGCCGTCCATCGCAGAGTTGTCGAGGGCCGGGACCGGTTCGGGGGCGACGACCTCCTCGGCCAGGACCATTCCCAGCGCCTCGCGCAGGGGGACGTCGACCGAGCCGAGCGCGGGAGTGCGCTCCAACACCAACCGCCGCGCCTCCTCCAGCCCGAGCAGCCGGTCCGGCGCCGCGATCACCTGCGACCCTTCCGCGCGTGGACCCGATCGTCGCCATCCTCGCCGGCGGGCGCTCCCGGCGGATGGGCCGGCCGAAGCCGAGCGCCGAGCTCGGCGGCAGGCCGCTGGTCTCCTACCCGCTCGTCGCCGCCCGCGCCGCCGGGCTGGAGCCGTGGATCGTCGCCAAGCGCGGGTCGGAGCTGCCGCCGACCGAGTGCCGGGTGCTGGAGGAGCCGGACGAGCCCCGCCATCCCCTCTGCGGGATCGTCGCCGCGCTGCGAGCGGCCCGGCCGGCGCCTGTCGTCGCGGTGGCGGCGGACATGCCCTTCGTCGAGGGCGAGCTGCTGGGCTACCTCGCGACGCGAAAGGCAGCGGCGGCCGTCGAAGCAGAGGGGCGACTGCAGCCGCTGCTCGCCCGCTATTCCAGCGCAGCGCTGGAGCCCTTGGAGCGAGCCCTCGCCGGCGGCGCGCCGGCAACCGCCGCGCTGGAGGACCTGAAACCGGAGGTGATCGACGAGACGGCCCTGAGGCGCTTCGGCGACCCCGGCCGCATCTGCTTCAACGTCAACTCGCCGGCGGACCTGGAGCGGGCGGAGCAACTGCTCGAAGCCTGATCTCACTGCTCGCCCACCTCCTCCGCCAGCTTCTTCAGCCGTCCCAGCGGCATTCCCGCCCGCCCGGCCAGCCAGCAGGCGAGCGGTGCCGCCGTCCGCTCCGAGGCATGGGCGGCGATCGCCGCCAGCTCCAGCAACGCGTCGACCTCCTCCTTGGCGGGGGGACCGATTCCGAGCTCGCTCGCGAACTCGGCGATCCACTCGTCCCGGGTCATGCCGCCTCCGCCATCCGGTCCCCGCCCACGAGCCGCCGCAAGGCCGCCCGCGCCGCCACCATCCCGGCCCCGACCAGGAAGCCGACGCCGAGGTTGCCGCTGAGCAGGGTGACGACGCCGACCGCAGCGGCGATCAGCCGATCGTCGGCCCGCTCCAGACTCGCCGCCAGCAGCGCGTGCTGGATGCCGACGAAGAGCAGCATCCCCGCCAGCGCCCCCGGCGCCAGCACGGTCAGCAGCACCGGCAGCGAGGAGCCGGCGGTGAGCGCGAGGACGAAGAAGATCGCCCCGACCGAGAAGGTCGCCCAGAGCGTGCGGGCGCCGAGCTTGTGGTGGGCGGTGACGCCGCCGGCGCCGTGGCAGGGCGGCAGGCCGCCGCTGAGGCCGGCGAGCAGGTTGGCGGCGGAGATCGAGCCGGCGAGCCGGTTCGGCGTCACCCGGCGGGCGCGCTCGCCGAAGTAGGCGCGCTCGACGTCGGCGGTGGCGACGACGGAATTGCCGAAGGTGAGCGGCAGCTGGGCGAGGAGGAGCGCCGTGAGCGCGGTCCCCCAGTCGGCTCCGGACGGGATCGAGAGGCCGACCGAGGCCGGGCCCGCTTCCAACCCATGCGGCAGGCCGCCGGCCGCGAGCCCGATCGCCACCCCGGCCGCCAGCACGATCAGGCTCCCGGGCATCCAGTTGCTCCGCTGGCAGGCGAACAGGACCGCGCAGGCCGCCGCCGCGATCCCGAGGCTGAGGCCCGGGTCGATCGGCGCCAGGCCGGGCCAGTTGCCTTTTTCCGCCAGCTCGATCGCGGCTTTCGCCAGCAGCAGGGCGACGCTGGCCTGGATCCCGCGCACGAGGACGAGCGGGAAGCGGGCGGCGATCCGGTCGGCGAGGCCGAGCCAGGCGAGGGTCCCCATCACCGCCGACATCATCAGCGCCCCCGCCGCGATCGTCGCCGCGTCGAGACCGAGCGCGATCGCCGCCGCCGCGAATGCCTTCAGCGGCTGGACCGCGACCGGGACCCGGAAGAAGAGAGCGGTCGCCATATAGAGAAGGCCGACGCCGCCGAAGACGGCGGTGGCGTTGAGGCCGTTGACGGCGACCATCGCGACGGCGAGCGGGATCAGCATCCCCACGTCGCCGAAACCGCCGGAGAGCTCGCGCAGCGCCTTCCGCATCAGGTACTTAGCCCCCGATCGCGCTCATCGTCCGCGCGGGCGGGCGGAAGCCGGCCTCGCCCACCCGGTGCCGCAGCTCCTTGCCCGCGACCGCGACGCGGATCAGCTCGGCCAGCTCGGCGTCGGTGGCCCCTGCTCGCAGAGGCCGGCGCAGGTCGGTCTCCTCGAGCGAGAAGAGGCAGGTGCGCAGTGCCCCCTCGGCGGTCAGCCTGATCCGGTTGCAGTCGGCGCAAAACGGTTCCGAGACCGGGTTGACGAAGCCGATCTCGCCGCTGCCGTCGCGGAAGCGGAAGACCCGCGCCGTCGCGGCGGGCTCGCGCGGCAGCTCCTCGAGCGGGTGGACCGCCTCGATCATCGCCCGCACCTCCTCGCCGTTCAGCATCGCGTCCTCGCTCCAGGCGCGGTCGCCGTCCAGCGGCATGAACTCGATGAAGCGGACCTGGAAGGCGGTGGCGCGGGCGAACTCGGCGAAGCGCAGCGCCTCAGGCTCGCCGAGGCCGCGCATCGCCACGGCGTTGACCTTCACCTTGACCTGGGGAAAGGCGGCCAGGGCGTCGAGCCCGCGCAGGACCTGGGGCAGGGCGTCGCGGCGGGTGATCTGGAAGAAGCGGTCGCGCTCGAGCGAGTCGATCGAGACGTTGACCCGCTGGACCCCGGCCTCGACCAGGGCCGCCGCGTCACGCTCCAGCAGGTAGCCGTTGGTGGTCAGGGAGAGGTCCCGCAGCCCTTCGATCGGCGCCAGCATCGCCGCCAACCGGGGGAAGCCGCGGCGGACCAGAGGCTCGCCGCCGGTGAGGCGGACGTCTTCGATCCCGAGCCCGACGAAGAGCCGGACCAGCCGCTCGACCTCCTCGAAGCTGAGGATCTCGGCGCGATCGAGCCAGGGCAGGCCCTCTGCCGGCATGCAGTACTGGCAGCGGAAGTTGCAGCGGTCGGTGACCGACACCCGCAGGTCGGAGATCCGGCGCCCGTGGCCGTCGCGCAGCTCCACTACGCGACCGTCACCTCGACGACTCCGTCACGCACCTCGACCCGGTGGGCCGAGACCCCCTCGCCGTCGCTCAGGCACTCGCCGGTGCGAAGGTCGAAGCGGCGTTCGTGGAGGGGGCAGGCGACGCAGTTGTCGGCGACGATCCCGTCGGCGAGCGGACCGCCCTGGTGCGGGCAGACGGCGTCGAGGGCGAACCACCCGGTCGGCGCGTTGAAGATCGCGATCCGCCGTCCCTCGACGGTGACCGCGCGGCCCTCGCCGAGCGGGACGTCCTCGGCGCGGCAGACGGCGTGGACGGTGGCGGTGCTCACCGGAGCGCCTCCGCCGGCGGACCGACCGGGTCGAGCTCGCTGAACTGGCGCGGGTGGTAGGGCTCGTCGCGCTCCAGCCAGGGATCGGAGACCGCCGCCTTGGCGATCCGGAAGCGCTCCAGCAGCTCGGCCGAGCGCTCGGGGTCGGTGACGACCGCGCGGATCTCCTCCAGGCCGACCCGCGGCACGAAGTCGTAGAGCCGTTCCTTGTAGTCGGCGTTCTCGCGGTAGTACTGGAGGATCACGGTGGCGGTGCGGATCACCTCGGCCGGCGTCTCCACCGTCGCCAGGACGTCGGCCTCGCGAACGTTGGCCCCGGCGGCGCCGCCGACCCGGATCTGCCAGCCGCCCTCGACGGCGACGACGCCGATGTCCTTGACGGTCGCCTCGGCGCAGTTGCGGGGGCAGCCGGAGACGCCGGCCTTCACCTTCGCCGGCGTGTGCAGGCCCTCCCACTCGCGCTCCAGCGCGATCCCGAGGTCGATGGAGTCGCCGAGGCCGAAACGGCAGAAGCTCTCGCCGACGCAGGTCTTGACGGTGCGGACCGCTTTCGCGTAGGCGTGGCCGGAGGGCATGCCGATGTCGCGCCAGATGTCGGGCAGGTCCTCCTTGCGGACCCCGAGCAGGTCGATCCGCTGGCCGCCGGTGACCTTGACCATCCGCACGTCGTAGCGCTCGGCCGCGTCGGCGATCCGCCGCAGCTCGTCCGGCGTCGTCACCCCGCCGTACATCCGCGGCACCACCGAGAAGGTGCCGTCGTTCTGGATGTTGGCGTGGACGCGGTCGTTGATGAACCGCGCCGCGCGCTCCTCGCGGTGGCGGTTGGCGTTCACCTCGGAGACGAGGTAGGCGAGCGCCGGCTTGCACTGGCCGCAGTCGCGCCCGGTGCCGCAGGTCTCCGCCACCTCGCTGACCGCCTCGAGGCCGCGCTCGCGAATTACCGCGGCCAGCTGCTCGCGGGTCTGCCGGCGGCAGGGGCAGAGGTAGGCGGGCTCGTCGACCGCCCCGCCCGTCTCCGCGGCGACCAGCTCGATCACCGTCTCCTTGCAGGAACCGCAGCCGGTGCCGGCGCGGGTCGTCGCCATCACCTCGCGCGGGGTGGCGCAACCTCCCTCGCTCACCGCGGCGACGATCTCGCCCTTGCAGACGCCGTTGCAGTTGCAGATCTGGGCCGAAGCGGGGAGGTCGGCGACGGTCGCCTCGGCAGAGGCCGCCAGCCGGGCCAGGGGGTCGGCCACCTCCTCGCCGGCGGCGATCGCGTTCAGCAGGTCCTCGCTGCCGCGGGTGTCGCCGAGCAGGATCGCGCCGGAGGCGCGGCCGTCGGCGAGGACCAGCTTGCGGTAGGCGGGGGTGGCGGCGTCGGCGGCAACCGCCTCCTGTGCTCCTTCGGGGAAGCCGATCGAGACCAGGTCGACTCCCATCACCTTCAGCTTCGCCCACTGCAGCGAACCCTCGTAGGGCTCTTCGCAGGCGCCGAGCAGCGAGGCCGCGGCGACCGCCGCCTGCTCGTGGATCGGGGCGACGAGGCCGTAGACGGTGCCGCGGTGCTCGGCGCACTCGCCGACCGCCCAGACCGAGGGGGCGCTGGTCCGCATCTCGTCGTCGACGAGGATGCCGCGGCCGACCTCGATCCCGGCGGACTCGGCGAGGGAGGTCTGCGGCCGGATGCCGATGCTGATGACGACGAGGTCGCACTCGATCTCCTCGCCGCCGGCGAAGCGCAGGCCTTCGACCCTGCCGTTCCCGAGGATCGCCTCGGTCTGGCGCTCGAGCAGGACGTCCACCCCGAGCTCCTCCATCGCCGGCTGCAGCAGGGCCGCGGCCGGAGGGTCGAGCTGGCGCTCCATCAGCCGGTCCATCAGGTGCACGACGGTCACCGCGCAGTCCTGGGCGGCGACGCCGTAGGCGGCCTCCAGCCCCAGCAGGCCGCCGCCGATCACGGCTACGCGCGCGGCGCCGCCACGCGCGGCGGCGCGGATCTCCTCGCAGTGCTCGGGCCCGCGGAAGGGCAGCACCCCCGGCAGCTCAAGCCCCGGCAGGGGCGGCAGCAGGGGGTCCGACCCGGTCGCGAGGACGAGGCGGTCGTAGGGGATCTCTTCCTGGTCGTCCAGCGTCAGGCGGCGGAGGCCGGTGTCGGCGAAGGCCACCCGGCGGCCGAGCAGGGTCTTCACCTCGCGGTCCTCGTACCACTCCCGCGGCCGCAGGGCGAGCGTGGCGGGCGCCTCGTCGGAGACCAGCAGCTCGGAGAGGCGGACGCGGTCGTAGGGGAGGCAGGGCTCGCCGCAGATCATCGTCAGCGGCACCGCGGCGTCTCGCTCGCGGATCTCCTCGCAGAGCGACTGCGCGGCGATCCCGCCTCCGACGACGACGATTCCGGCTTCGTTCATGCCGGCATCCTCGAAGGCGCGCGTTTCGCCACCGTCACGTCTCTGTTTCGGTTCGATGAATCCTGGACGAGGGCCGCGTCGCGCTCGCGCAGGACCGCCTCGATCTCGCTCTGACAGGAGCCGCAGCCGGTGCCGGCCCGCGTCTCGCGACCGACCTCGGCGACCGAGGAGAGGCCGCGGGCGCCGATCGCGGCTTCGACCTGACCGCGGGTAACCGCGTTGCAGCTGCAGATCAGGTCGCCGGGCTCGGGGGCCGGGGCGCCGCGGCGGCGCCGGGCGGGGAGAGCAGCTCCTCCGGAGCCGCCTCGCCGCTGCGCAGCAGAGCGGAAAGCTCGCGGGCGCCGCTGACGTCGCCGAGCAGCGTCGCCGCCGCCAGCCGGTCCCCCTCCAGGACCAGCCGGCGGTAGATGCCGCGGCGGCCGTCGATCCAGACCAGCTCCTCGCCCTCTTCGCCCTCGGCGCCGCCGGCGAAGAGGCTGACGC
>JALYWY010000279.1 GCA_030852475.1 Actinomycetota bacterium
CACGGCCCCACCGCCGACGCCGTGGCACTGCTTGCCCGGGCGGGGGTCGAGGGCGAGCTGGCGGAGCGGCTGGTCGTCCGGGTCGACGAGGCCCGGCGCGCCGAGGCGGCCTCGCGCGCTCCCGGCCCGCTGACCAACCCGGCGGCGCTGGACTCGCTGGGCGCGGTCCCCGCCTACGGCGGCACCACCCTGGAGGAGTTCGACGTCTGCTCCTACCGCTGGTTCGCCGGGCACGAGCTCGACCCGCAGCTGCTGGAGCCGGCGCCGGACCCGCTCGTCCAGGGCGGGCTGATGCACGCCGTCCTCGACCGCCTCTACCGCGAGCGGCCAGGCGGCGACCCGCTGCCCCGGCCCAGCTCCCTCCCGGCCTGGAACGAGCGCGGCCGCGAACTGGTCGCCGAGGCCGTCGCCGAGGGCGAGCTCGGCGACCACCCGGCCGAGCGGGCGATGGTCCGCCGCGTCGAGCGGTTGCTGGAGCGCTTCCTCGCCGAGGAGGCCGAGCGGGAGACCGGCGGCTTCGAGCCCTGGCTGCTGGAGGCCCGGTTCGGCGAGCACCCGGACGCCGAGCGACCGGTGCTGGACCTGGGCGGCTGGGGGCTGCACGGCGCCGTCGACCGCGTCGACCGCTCCGCTGACGGCCGCGCCGTCGTCATCGACTACAAGCTCGCCAGCCAGGTCACCCCGCGCGAGAAGTTCGAGGAGCGGGCGAAGCTGCAGCTGCCGCTCTACCTGCTCGCCGTCGCCGAGCACTGGGGCGCGAAACCGGTCGGCGCCCTCTACCACCCCCTGCGCGGGACCTCGGCGCGCCGGCCCCGCGGCGTCGTCTCAGCCGCGGTCGCCGACGATCTCGCCGGCTACGGGCTCTACCCGAACGACGTGGTCGAGCCGGAGGCGCTGGAGGATCTGCTGGACGAATCCCACCGCCGGGCGAGCGAGATCGTCGCCCGGATGCGCAGCGGCGAGATCCGTCGCGACCCCGGCCCGCGGCCTGGCCTGCGCGGCCACGACGTCTGCCCCTCCTACTGCACCTTCGCCTCGATCTGCCGCCGCGACCGCGCCCCTGCCTACGTGGAGGACGAGGAGGGAGAGGAGCGGTGAACCCCGAGCAGCTGATCGCCGCACCGCCGCGCGAGCCGACTCCCGAGCAGGCCGCCGCGATCGCCGTCCGCGGCCGCGACGTCCTGCTCGAGGCCGGGGCCGGCACCGGCAAGACTGGAGTGATGGTCGACCGCTACTGCCGCCTCGTCTGCGACAGCGGCCTCTCCCCAGACTCGATCCTCGCCTTCACCTTCACCGACAAGGCCGCGGCAGAGCTGCGACAGCGGATCCGGACGGAGCTGACGCGGCGGGCCGAGCGCGGCTCCGAGCGCGCCGCTGCGGCGCTGGCGGGGCTCGGGAGCGCCTGGGTGACGACGATCCACGGCTTCTGCAACCGCGTCCTCGCCGCGCACCCGGTCGCCGCCGGGGTCGACCCGAACTTCCGCGTGCTCGACGCCCCCGAGGCCGCGCGCGCGGCGCGGGAGGCGTTCGACGACGCCGTGGTCGAGTTCCTCGCCGAGGGCGACCCCGCCCGCGAGGAGACCGTCGCCGCCTACGACCTCGAAGGGCTGCGGACGATGGTCGCCGCCATCCACGACGAGCTGCGCAGCCGCGGCGTCGCCGATCCGAAGCTGCCGGAGCCGCCGCGACCGGGCCCTGGGGCGGCGCTGGAGCGCCTCGCCGAGGCGGCGCGGGAGTGCCTGGCGGAGCTGAAGGAGGGCGACGGGAAACGGGATCTGCCCGAGCGGGCGCTGGCGCGGCTCGGAGAACAGGGTCAGGCGCCGAGCCTCGACGAGCTGCGGGCATTCGCGACCACCAGCAAGGCCAAAGCGATGGCCGCCTACAGGGAGGCGGTCGAGGCGGCGGTCGCGCGAACGGCCGAGGCGGGCGAGGGCGGCGTCGTCTACGCCCACCTCGCCGAGCTCCTCGAGCTCTTCTCCTCCCGCTTCGAGGCGGCGAAGGAGCGGCGCGCCGGGATCGACTTCGAGGACCTGCAGATCCTCGCCGCCAGGCTGTTGGAGCGGGCCGAGATCGGCGAGCACTACCGCGGCCGCTTCCGCCAGATCCTCGTCGACGAGTTCCAGGACACCAACCGGCTGCAGCTGCGGCTGATCGAGGCTCTGCGCGGGCCGCGGACGGAGCTGGTCGTGGTCGGCGACGAGCTGCAGTCGATCTACGGCTTCCGCCACGCCGACCTCGACGTCTTCCGCCGCCGGCGCGAGGAGATCGACCGCCGCGCCGACGCCGAGCTGATGCGCCTCAGCGGCAACTTCCGCTCACGACCGGAGGTGATCGGGGCGGTCAACCTCTTCGGCGAGGCGCTGCTGGGCGCGGCGTACGAGCCGCTGCGAGTGGGAGCGATGCCACCCGAGGAGCCACCAGCCGGAGAAGGGGCCGCGGTCGAGCTGCTGCTCACCGCCCGTGACGGCTGGGACGAGGACGGGATCGAGCTCGAACCGGCGATCGACGGCGGCACCCCGTTCAACTGCCTCGCCGAGGCCCGCTTCGTCGCCGAGCGGCTGCGCGAGCTCGCCGACCAGGGGGTGCCGCGGGGGGAGATGGTCGTGCTGCTGCGCGCCTTCACCCACCTCGACGCCTACGAGGACTCGCTCGAACGCGCC
>JALYWY010000299.1 GCA_030852475.1 Actinomycetota bacterium
TCGGCGGCGGTGCCCTGGATCACCGTGTTGACCGCGAGACGCTCGCCGAGGCGGCGCAGGCGGCGCCCGCGACGCCGGGGGCGCAGGAGCGCGCGGCCTCCCCAGGGGGATCGGAATCTTCGGGCCCCGGCGGCGGATCCAGGGACAGCAGCGGCCGAGGAGGAGGCAGCGACGATTCCAGGGGTCCCGGTGGAGGTGGCGAGGACCGCAGAGACGAGCGCGCAGACCGCCGCGATGATCGGCGAGACGAGCGCGTCGATCGCCGCGAGGACCGAAGGGACGAGCGCGAAGACAGGCGTGAGGGCCGGATCGACGATCGCGAAGACCGGGTGGAGGAAGATCGCAGCGGCCCCAGCCGAAACAGCGGCTCGGGCAGCAGCTCCGGGTCCAGTGACGATTTCGAGGTAGAGGAACCGGAGGAACCCGAGATCGAGGAGATAGAGGAACCCGAGCCCGAGGAGCCGGAGGTCGACGACAGCTCCGGCTCGGGCAGCGGCGGAGACTTCGAGGACGACTGAGCTCTACTTGGTGTTGAGCCAGTCGGCGCCGACGCCGACGTCGACCTCGAGCTCGGGATCAAGCGGGTAGGCCGCGCACATCTCGCGCTCGACCAGCTCGGACGCGGCCTCCATCTCCGCCGGCGGCCCCTCGAAAAGGAGCTCGTCGTGGATCTGGAGGACGAGACGCGTCTCCAGCTCCCGCTCCCGCAGCGCCCGCCAGCAGCGCACCATCGCCACCTTGATGATGTCGGCGGCGGTGCCCTGGATCACCGTGTTGACCGCGAGACGCTCGCCGAGGCGGCGCGTGTTCGGGTTGCGCGAGCGCAGCTCGGGGATCTGGCGGCGACGCCCCATCAGCGTCGTCACGTGCCCCTCCTCCTGGGCGCGCTCGATCACCTCCTCGCGGAAGGCGCGGACGGCGGGGAAGCGCTCGAGGTAACGGGCGACGAATTCCTCGCCCTCCTTGCGGGGGATGTTGAGCCGGTCGGCGAGGCCGAATCCGGTCAGCCCGTAGACGATCCCGAAGTTGACCATTTTCGCTTTCGAGCGCTGGCCGACGTCGACCTCGTCGCGCTCGATTTCGAAGACCTCGGCGGCGGTCGCCGAGTGGACGTCTTCGCCCTCGCGGAAGACGTCTTTGAGCACCGCCTCGTCAGCGACGTGGGCGAGGACGCGGAGCTCGACCTGGCTGTAATCGGCGGAGAGCAGCTGAAAACCCTCTTCGGCGACGAAGCAGGCGCGGACCGGGCGGCCGATCTCGGTCCGGATCGGGATGTTCTGCAGGTTCGGGTTGGTGCTGGAGAGGCGGCCGGTCGTGGTCGCGGTCTGGTTGAAGGTGGTGTGGACGCGGCCGGTCTCGGGGTCGATCAGCTCCGGCAGCGAGTCGAGGTAGGTGTTCTTCAGCTTCGTCAGCTCGCGCCAGGACTCGATCTTCTCGACGATCGGGTGCTCGTCGCGGATCTGGGCGAGGACGCGGGCGTCGGTGGAGAACCCGGTCTTGCCGCGGCGCTTCCTGGTCAGCCCGAGCTTCTCGAAGAGGACGCGCCCGACCTGCTGCGGCGAGCCGATCGTGAACTCCTCGTCGGCGAGTTCGAAGATTTCGTTCTCGAGGGTGTCGATCCGCTCGCCGAAGCCGGCGCCGACCTCGGCCAGGCGCTCCGCGTCGAGCTTCAGCCCCTCCCGCTCCATCGCCGCCAGCACCGCGACCAGCGGCAGCTCGACCTCGCGCAGCAGCTGCTCCAGGCCCAGCTCCTCGATCCGCGGCGCCTGCACGGCGGCGAGGGCGGCGACCAGGCGCGCTTCCTCGGCCGGGTCGAGGCCGGCCTCCGCCTCTTCCCCCAGCGCCAGCTGGTCCCCCTCCTCCGGTTTCTCGGCGGCGCCCTCGGCGAGGCCGATGCCGGCGTCGGCGGCAAGCTCGACCAGGTCGTAGGTACGACGCTGCGGCTCCAGCAGGTAGGCGGCGACCATCGTGTCGTGGTCGAGGTTCGGTTCGACCCCCTCGCGCGCCGCGGCGGCGAGCAGGCCGTGGCGGCCGCCCCCCAGCGACTTCGCGTCGTGGGCGGCGAAGGGCTTGGCGCCGAGCGCGACCGCGAGCTCGTCGTGCGTGGAGCTCCCGGCGAGGACGCGCTCGCCTTCCGCGGCGGCCCAGCGGTCGCCGTCGATCGCCAGCGCCAGCGGCCCCTCCCCCAGGTCCCCGGGCTTCCCCTCCACCGCCTCGACATCGAGCTCGGTCTGGACCTTGCGGCCCGGCACCGCGTCGCCCTCCGGCAGCGCTTCTTCCAGCCGCTCCATCACCGCCCGCAGCTCGAACTCGCGCATGAACTCCCGCAGGGCGCCGCGGTCGGGCTCGCTCGACATCGCCTCGGCCAGGTCGACGCCGGTCTCGATGTCGTACTGCAGCGTCGCCAGCTGCTTCGAGAGCCGCGCGTCCTCGGCGTGCTCGGTCAGGTTCTGCTTGCGCTTTGCCCCCGACACCTGGTCGACGTTTTCCAGCACCGCTTCCAGCGAGCCGAACTGCTGCAGCAGCTGCGTCGCCGTTTTCTCGCCGATCCCGGGGACGCCGGGGATGTTGTCGGAGGTATCGCCGCGCAGCCCCATCAGGTCGCAGATCAGCTCCGGCGGGACGCCGTAGCGCTCTTCCACCGCGGTGCGGTCGTAGATCTTGGTCTCGGTGATCCCGCGCGAGGTGCTCATCACCCGCACCCCCTCGTCAACCAGCTGGTAGGCGTCGCGGTCGCCGGTCACGACCATCACCTCGATCCCCCGCTCCCGCGCTTGTTTGACGAGCGAGGCGATCACGTCGTCGGCCTCGTAGCCGTCGACCTTGACGTTGGTGTAGCCGAAGGCCTCGACCAGCGGCATCAGGTGCGGCCATTGCTCGCGCAGGAGGTCGGGACGCGGTTTGCGCTGGGCCTTGTAGAGGTCGTAGGTCTGCTCGCGGCCGCTGTAGCCGGCGTCCCAGGCGACCACCACTCCCTGCGGGTGGTGTTCGTCGATGATTTTCACCAGCATCGAGGCGAGGCCGTAGATCGCGTTGGTCGGGCGGCCGTCGCTGGTCCCGATCGACTCGGGCAGGGCGAAGAAGGCGCGGTAGGCGAGGCTGTTGCCGTCGATCAGGAAGAGCTGGGGTGCGTCCGCCATCGGGCGCCACTCTACGAGGCGCTCCCGCGGAGCGGCGGGTCAGACCTGGCCCGACTCGACCAGCTCGACCAGCGCCGCGACCACCCGGGGGTCGAATTGGGTGCCGGCGCAGCGGTGCAGCTCGGCGACCGCCTCTTCGACGCTCATCGCCTTGCGGTAGGAACGGGTGGTGGTCATCGCGCTGAAGGCGTCGCAGCAGGTGACGATGCGGGCCTCGATCGGGATCTCCTCGCCGGCGAGGCCGTCTGGGTAGCCGGAGCCGTCGAAGTCCTCGTGGGAGGCGCGGACGATCGCGCCGACCTCGGCGAGAACGCCGCCGATCCGCTTCAGCATCCGCTCGCCCTCGATCGTGTGCTTGTGCATCACCGCCCACTCCTCGTCGTTGAGCGGGCCTTCTTTGTTGATGATCTCGTTGGGGACGGCGATCTTGCCGACGTCGTGGAGGAGGGCGGCGAACTCGACGTTGCGGCGCTGCTCGAAGCCGAGGCCGAGGCGGTCCGAGACCGCGAGCGAGAGTTCGACGACGCCGCGGCTGTGGCTGCCGGTGTAGGCGTCGTCGGCCTCGACCACGTCGCCGAGCAGGAGCGCCGTGCCCTGGTATGCCTCGCTGAGCGTGAGCGCCTGTTCGATCCGCGTCTGTCGCTCGCGCGAGAGCACCGCGAGGACGACGGCAAGCGGGATCACGGCGAGGCAGATCGCGGGGCCGAGCTGCAGCGCCACGACCGTCGCCAGCAGGCCGATCGGCGCCAGCGCCGCGTCGAGGCCGTAGACCGGGGCGATCATCCGCAGCACGACGGCGGGCGGGATGCCGTCGATCAGGCGCGCCCGCACCGCGGTGGCGGCGAAGTCGAAGCCGAACTGGGCGAACAGGGCCAACAGGTAGATCGGCCAGGCATCCCATGAGAAGACCTGGGCGCCGAAGGCGACGATCACCAAAGCGGGGCCGATCGCGTGCCAGCAGTCGCCGAAGACGTGGAAGGCCCGGTGAACGCTGGCGCCGCCACTTACGTAGTCGATCAGCTTCCCGAGCGTCCAGCTGAGGCTGACCACCAACGGCACCATCGGGGTCGGCAAGAGGAAGAGCATCGGCACCAGCACGAGCTCGGTGGGCACGGTGTAGCCATCGGCGATGTCGAACTTCGCCTGGCAGGCGAGCACGTAGGCGATGACCAGGAACACAAGCGGCGTCGCCTCGAGCGCCCGCGGAGAATCCATAAACAGCGCCATTCCCAGGGCGACGAGGAGGAACCCCGCTCCCACCGCCTGCTCGACGGCGCGCTCGCGGCCCTGCGCCTTGCTCAGGGCACGGCTGCGGCCACGGGCAAAGAGCTGCTCGGGATTGGTTGCCGGATTCGCGGTTTGCATGGGAATCAGGGGTTCTCAGAACCCACCTTCGCCCCTATATCGGCCAAAACCAACCTGTAAATAAGCCGGTTTCCTAATTTCGTCGCCGATCAAATGCGAAAAGTCGCTAGACAATTTGTCCAACAGGGTTTAGTCAGGGCCCCGGGTGGTCGATGCTCGCCCCACATAAGTGCAGAAGTGAGCTGAATAAGGGCAAACCTGTCGTGAGGCAGGGACGCAAAGTCAGAGGTCTCCTCCCAGAGGAGATGGCTCGACCGCCAGCTTGGTGAAAACCAGGCTTTTTCGCCTGCGACCAGGAGGTTTACCCAAGTGAAGTCCATCCGAAAGCTCTTCGCGACCATGGCGGCCGTAGTCAGCGTGCTGGCTCTCACCGCCGCGACCGCCCAGGCCTGCGACTACCGCGGCGCCGAGCAGGTCTTCAAGCCGTGGGGCGACAACCACTTCTACGTGCTGGCGCCCGACGGCGGGTTCGAGGCCGGCGGCAGCGGCTGGTCGCTCGCCGGCGGCGCCGCGACCGTCGAAGGCAACGAGTCCTTCTACCTCAACGACCCGGCTGACCAGCGCTCCCTCAGCCTGCCGGCTGGCAGCTCGGCCGTCAGCCCGCCGGTCTGCATGTCGCTTGACACGCCGATCTTCCGCGTGCTCGCCCGCAACACGGGTGATCCGAGCGCGGGCCTACGGGTGGAAGCGACGTACAAGCTGCTCGGCCTGGTCCGCACCAAGACGGTGAGCACCGTCAAGGCCGGTCCGGCCTGGGCTCCCAGTCAGCAGATGTCCACCGTTCTCACCCTCTCGACGATCGTCGGCACCCTGATCCCGAGCTCGATCCAGATCAAGATCACGCCGGTGGGCAGCGGCGGTCAGTGGCAGGTCGACGACCTCTACATCGACCCCTTCTCGCGCCGCTAGCACCTCACAACCAGTCCTCCTGAGTCAGAGCCCGGGCGACGTCGGCAACGACGCGCCCGGGCTCTTCTTCCAACTGCAGCCTCGAAGGAAACCGAACCACGGTGATAGGCAAAGCTGTCGGTCTCTACCACTACTCGCTGCTGCCGCCAGAGGAAGTCGACTTCCCAGGAACCGAGCCTGACGTTGACCTCCGGCCTGGGGAGGCCGTAGCGGCGGCAGATGTCGAGGAAGAGGGTCTCGAGGTCGCTTCGCGAACGGTCGGCCTCGATCCCGTCGAGCCGCAGGCCCATGAACTCGGCTTGTCGGATAGCGCGGCGGACGAGGCGCGGGGGTAGCGAGTACTAAATCACGCCCCGGCTCTCCCCTCACCCCACTGCTTTTCGTCCTTACTGCGGCTTCGGGGGCAGCGAGCTTGCGTAGTCGGCGCCCGCTTCCACCCATGCGGTCAGGTCCTCGTCGCTCACGGTGCCCTCGGGGCCGACGTAGACCATGTTCTTCATCGGCTTGCCGGTGAAGTCCATCGGGCGAGTGTGGGGCTCTGCGAGGGCCTTCTCGGCATCGGCGGGGTCGAGGCGGACCATCAGGTCCTCGCCGATCACCCCCACCGCCATATTGCCGACGAGCATGAAGGCGATCCCGCCGAACATCCTGCGCTCGCTCAGCTCGGGCCGAGCAGCAAGGACGTCGCGGATGCGATCGGCGAGGGCTTCGTCGAAGGCCATGCGGAGAGGTTAGGGCGGAACGGGTGGCTCGGGTTCTGCACGTATCGCTTCAACCCGCCGCGACTGCCGCCGAGAGAGACATTCGAATGGCCTGGGAAGTCGACGCTGAGACTCCCGCGCAGGCGCCCGGGACCCTCGCCGGCGCGCCCTTTGAATTGCGCGGCGCCCGCAAACGGCGCCGGCGGGTCGAGGAACGCGCGCTGCTCCGGGACATCGAACGTGAAGGCGCCTGGACCGGCGGTCGATCCGACCTCGCGGGTGATTTCGAGGTCGCCGCGTCGTTCCTCGATCGAGGCGGAGAACCGGGAGGGTCGGGTCGGCGAGTTCTTCCAGGCCGTGAATTGCACGCTGCCCTGCGACCAGCGCCTTCCCACCGACAGCTGCGCCCCCGGCGCGCGGCCGCCGAAGCCCTCGCTGAAATCCCGCGAGCAGAAGACGAGGCGGAGGAGGAAAAGACTGTCGCCGCGGGCGCGCGTTGCGTGCACCTCCGTGAAGCCCTCCTCTCCCTCGACGTCGATTCGCCCTTCGTAGAAGCCGGGCTGATATTCGACCGGCTCCGAGCCACAGACCGTTTGCTCTTTCGGCGGACCGCTGGGGACGAAGTGGACGTCGATCGCACCGATGGCTCCGAGGTCTGCCGAGATTGCGGTCTCGGTCACCTCGACTCCTTTTCTTGCCGAGTAGACGACTCCCTCGTCCTTGCGCAGGAGGAAGATGACCAGGGCGTCGTCATTGCCTCGCGAGTCTCCGTCGTAGCTGAGCGCCTGCAGCGAGTAGCCGCGACCGGCCTCCAGTTGGAACGCGCCCGGTTGCAGCGGGGCAGCCCCCGAAGCGGACGAGGGAATCGCGAGAAGGATCAGAGATAGCGCAATGGTCGACCTGAGGCTCATTAGTCGCAGGACCCTATGGGAAGGCATCGAGAGGGGGCCCGCACAGCGAATCTGATTCGATAGCCGCCGATGGCCGTCAGCGCCCAGTACAGCGTCACGATCCGCGTCGAGCTCGACGCCCGCCAGGAGCCCCTCGGGCGCCTCACCGCGGCGATCGCCGAGGCCGGCGGTCAGCTGCAGGGAGTCGACCTCGTGCCCGGTGCCGGACCGGAGGGGAAAAGGGTCCGCGAGTTCACGATCGACGCCGCCGACCGGGACCACTGGGAGAAGATCCTGCGGGCGATCGGGTCGACCCGCGGCGCCCGCGTCCTCGACTACGTCGACCGGACGATGCAGATGCACCGCGGCGGCAAGATCGACATGCGCAACAAGTACCCGGTGAAGACGCGCGACGACCTCTCGATGGCCTACACGCCGGGCGTCGCCCGCGTCTGCATGGACATCCACGCCGACCGCAGCAAAGCCTTCGAGTACACGATCAAGAAGAACACCGTCGCGGTCGTCTCCGACGGCAGCGCCGTGCTCGGCCTCGGCAACATCGGCCCCGAGGCGGCGATGCCGGTGATGGAGGGCAAG
>JALYWY010000327.1 GCA_030852475.1 Actinomycetota bacterium
GAGCTGCGCACGCCCGATTCGCCGACGCAGCGGGTGGGGGCGCCGCCGCTTGACCGCTTCGAGCAGGTCGAGCACTTCGAGCAGATGCTCTCGCTCGGCAACGCCCGCAACGAGGAGGAGCTGCGGGGCTGGGAGAACCGGATCGCCAACCACCTCAAGCGGATGGACATCACCGCCTCGCAGTTCAGCTACACCACCGAGCCGAAGATCGACGGCCTCGCGATCACCCTCACCTACGAGGACGGCGTCCTGGTCCGGGGAGCCACCCGCGGCGACGGCCGGATCGGCGAGGACGTGACCCGGAACCTGCGCACGATCGGCTCGGTGCCGCTGCGGATCAAGGGCAAGGTCCCCCAGCTGATCGAAGTGCGGGGCGAGGCCTACCTTCCGATCGCCGCCTTCAAAGCCCTGAACGAGCGACGCGCCGAGGCCGGCGAACCGACCTTCGCCAACCCGCGCAACTCCGCCGCCGGCTCGATCCGCCAGCTCGACCCCTCGCTTGCCGCCGAACGGCCGCTCTCGAGCTGGTTCTACGGGATCGGCGCGGTGCGGGGGCTCGACCTTCCAACCCACATGGCCGAGATCGAATGGCTGCGGGAAGCCGGCTTCAAGGTCAACCCCGACACCGCCCACCACGAGGGGGTGGAGGGGGTCGTCAAGCGCTGCCACTGGTGGGAGGAGCGGCGCGACGAGCTCGATTACGAGATCGACGGCGTCGTCGTCAAGGTCGACGAGAAGGCGCTCTGGCGCGAGCTGGGCGTGGTCGGGCGCGAGCCGCGCTGGGCGATCGCCTGGAAGTTCCCGCCGACGACGGCGACCACGAAGCTGAAGAAGGTCGTCTGGAACGTCGGCCGCACGGGTCATCTTGTCCCCTTCGCGATGCTCGAGGCGGTCCACGTCGGCGGCGTCACCGTCACCACCGCCACCCTCCACAACGAGGAGGACCTGGAGCGCAAGGACGTGCGCGAGGGCGACGAGGTGGTGGTGATGCGGGCCGGCGACGTGATTCCCCAGGTCGTCTCGCCGATGACCCAGCGGCGCCCGAAGGGGACGCGGAAACCGAAGCCGCCGAAGAAGTGCCCCGCCTGCGGCACCGAGACGGTCAAACCCGAGAACTCGGTCTTCACGATCTGCCCCAACCGCTCCGGCTGCCCCGGGCAGGCCTTCCAGCAGGTCAAACACTTCGTCAGCAAGGGCGCGATGGACATCGAGGGGCTGGGCGAAAAGCAGGCGCAGACCTTCCTCGAAGGCGGGGTGATCTCGGACGTCGCCGACATCTACGACCTCACCGCCGAGCGGCTGGTCGAGCTC
Organism: Actinomycetota bacterium; assembly: GCA_030852475.1. GTDB lineage: Bacteria > Actinomycetota > Thermoleophilia > Solirubrobacterales > 70-9 > VAYN01. Next base: position 1,312 of record JALYWY010000327.1, read on the forward strand.
GACCGCTTCGCCGAGACCTCGGCCCGCAACCTGGTCGCCGCGATCGACGCTTCGCGGCGACGCCCCTTCAAGCGCGTCCTCTACGCGCTCGGCCTGCCCGGCGTCGGCTATGTCACCGCCGAGGCGCTGGCCGACCACTTCGGCTCGATCGACGCCCTGCACGAGGCCGACCCGGAGGCGATCGAGGAGGTCGAGGGGGTAGGGCCGATCATGGCGGTGCAGATCAGCGAGTCGATCACCGACGACGCCACCTGGGCGCTGGTGGAGAAGCTGCGCGAGAAGGGCCTGCGGCTGGAGGCCGACCCCTCCGAAAGGCGACAGGAGGGGGGGCCGCTGGAGGGCAAGACCGTCGTCCTCACCGGCACCCTGCCGGAGCTGACCCGCGACGAGGCCGCGGCGATGGTGAAGTCGGCCGGCGGCAAGGTCACCAGCTCGGTCTCGAAGAAAACCGACTACGTCGTCGCCGGCGAGAACCCCGGCTCGAAGCTCGCCAAGGCGGAGAAATTCGGCACCGAGATCCTCGACGAAGCGGCGCTGCGGGAGTTAGTGGGTCAGTAGCCGGCGACGGTGGCGGCGATGCGGTCCTGGTTGAGGTAGGCGAGGCTGAGGTTGCCGACGCTCGCCATCAGGATCGAGAACGCCATCACCCGGCCGCTGCGGTTGAAGCAGTAGCCGGAGAGGTTGCTGACGCCGCTGATCGTCCCGGTCTTGGTCCGGCAGCGGCCGTAGGCGGCGGTGCCCTCGGTGCGGCTGGCGACGGTGCCCTCCTGCCCGGTCAGGGCGAGGGCCTGGATGAACTCCTCGCCGGCCGGGTCCTCCTGCATCCCCAGCAGCAGATCGACCACCTCCCGTGGGCTGGCGCTGTTGGACCGGGTCAGACCGGAGCCGTCGGCGGCCTGGACGATCGAGCCGTAGTCGCGGGAGAACGCCTCGACCACGTTGGCGCCTGCGGCGGTCGTGCCGACGCCGCCGAAGCGCGCCCCCAGCAGCTTGATCAGCATCTCGGCGAAGTAGTTGTTGGAGTAGACGTCGGTGAGGTTGGCGAGCCGGTCGAGGATCGGCGACTGGACCATCGCCACCCGCTCGGCGTCGGGCGGCGTCGGGCGCAGGGCGATCTCGGTCGGAAGCCGGACCCCGGCGCCGCGCAGCGAGCGGACCAGCTTCTTGGCCGCGAGCTTGGCGGGGTCGGAGGAGAAGCCGCTGGCGCTGGTCGAGCCGCTGAAGCCGGAGTTGAAGGCGAGGCCGGAGAGCGGGCCGATGTAGGGGCTGGTCGCGAAGCCCGAGTCGAGGACGCCGCGGCGGCGGTCGAAGATCGTGTCGTCGGCGTAGAGGCGGCCGGTGATCGACTTGATCCCGGCGGCCTTGATCTGCGGGGTGAGGGCGAAGATGTTGGTGCCGAGCCCGCCGAAGTAGGAGTTGTAGAAACCCGGCGTGCCCAGCGCCGGATCGCCGCCGCCCTGCAGGTAGAGGCTGCCGTGGAGGACGCCTTTGGCGTCGACGGGGCCGTCGCGGAAGACTTTGGTTGGGATCCGGTGCTCGGGGCCGAGCTTCGAGAGCGCGGTGGCGGTGGTGAAGAGCTTCATGTTTGAGGCCAGGGGACGTGCCCGGCCGGGCGCCCGGGCGCAGAGAACCTCCTCGGTTTCTGCATCGACGACGAGCAGTCCGCTCGCCGAACCGCCCCCCTGGGTGAGCCAGGCGCGCATTCGGTCACACGTGCGGCTGGCCTGGGCCGTGCTCGCGAGGAGCAAAAAAAGGCCTGCTAGGACGACCAAAAGCGGGAGAAAGCTGCGTTTCACTGGGTTTTCCAACACGCGAGAGGTGGAAGGTATCGGTCCTGGCCGACCGTTTCCCCTGGAATACTTGATGTCTCCATGGGGAAAGTCGTAGACATCGAGTCCAAGGCCAGTAGGCGCCCCCGGCGCAAGAAGCCGTCGAAGACGGCGTTGGTCCTGGGCGGCGGTGGCTTTACCGGCGGCGTCTACGAGATCGGCGCCCTGCGCGCCCTCGACCTGCTGGCGGTGAACAGCACGGTCAACAACTTCGACGTCTACGTCGGCACCAGCGCCGGCTCCTTCGTCGCCTCGATGCTGGCCAACGGGGTCACGCCCGAGGAAATGATGCAGGTCATCAACACGCAGGAGGAGACCGAGCTCGAGGACCTGCAGTTGGACAAGGTGTTGAAGCTGAACTACCTGGGTTTCCTGCAGAAGACGCTCGCCCTGCCGTTGCGCAGCGCCGAGCTCGCCCGCTCGATCATCCGCTTTCGCGAGGTCTCGGCGATCGACTTCGGAGTCGCGCTGGCGGAGAACCTGCCCAGCGGTCTCTACTCCGGCCGCGGCGTCAGCGACTACGTCGCCGAGGCGCTCTCAGAAGGTGGCCGGACCAACGACTTCCGGCTGCTGGACCCGGAGCTGTACCTGACCGCCACCGACCTCGATACCTGCGAGCGGATCGTCTTCGGCGAGCAGGGCTGGTCCGACGTGCCGATCTCGAAAGCGGTGGAGTGCTCGACGGCGCTGCCGATCGTCTACAAGCCGGTCGACCTCAAGGGTCGCCAGTTCGTCGACGGCGGCATCCGCTCGACCACCAACGTCGACATCGCGGTCGAGAAGGGCGCCAAGTTCATCGTCGTCGTCAACCCGCTCGTCCCCTACATCAACGACTTCGAGAAGACGATCCCGACGATGCTGGGGACGCGCG
>JALYWY010000334.1 GCA_030852475.1 Actinomycetota bacterium
CATCAAAGGCGAATAGATGACTGTCTAGCTTTTCTCGACAGCAGTTGCTAGCCTGAGCGACTGAAGACAAAAAAGTGCCCCCGCGCTGGTGGAACAGCCGGGGGCGTGGCACAGGAGGTATGAGCTCCCATGCAAGACAAGCCTAGTGGCGCCGGTGATGAGCGCGCCACGACCACCGCCGAGCAGGATCTTCGCGACCAAGCGGCTGTCCTGAGACACGTCCTCTCGCTCTATCCGCAGACGTTGACGGACATAGAGCTGCTGAAAGAAATGACCGGCGGCCTGTCGGCGACGTACGAGGAACGGGACCGGCACAGACGAGCTGTCCGCGACCTCGCCGCTGGCGGCCTCCTCAACATGGAGGGCACGCTCGTAGTTCCGACCAGGGCCGCGGTCCTCTTCCACGAACTGGCGGAAGTCTGATGGATGGCAGACGCAGGGACGAGGAGACGGCTAAGCGTCTCGGCCGCAATCTGTTCGTGGCTCGTCGTCGCGCCGGGTTCTCTCAGGAGGAACTCGGCGCGATGGCTTGCCTCCACCGGACTGAGATCGGGATGGTGGAGAACGGCACCCGGTTGCCGCGCGTGGACACCCTCATCAAGCTCGCATCGGCTCTGGGCGTGAGAGCCGATGAGTTGCTCGCCGGCATCGAGTGGATCGTGCCCGCCCCGACTCGATCGGGCAGCTTCTCGGTGAGGAGCTAGCCATGCCGGAGAAGATCGGAGATCCCGAGCAGGCGCTCCTCTTTCTCCTTCGCCATCCCCTGCGGAAGCGGCTCCTTCGGCTCTTCGTCGAGGAGGGGGAGGGCCTGAGTCCCAAGGAACTTGCCGACTTCACGAAGCAGCCGCTGGTCAACGTCGCCATGCACGTCCGCGTCCTGCGGGACCAAGGCGCTGTCGAGCTGGTCAGGGAGCGCCCGTCGCGCGGCGCGGTCGAGCACTTCTACAAGGCGACGACGCTCGTGGAAGAGGTGCCGTGGGCGCGATCGGCTCTCGGCCTACCCCACTAGCTAAATGAGACCAATCAACCACAGCCCAAAGATCAGTCAGAACGAGCCGAGAAGACGCAGATCGAAGACAAGCCATCTAGAAGGGGATGGATCAGCCAGGAGATGTCAAAGGGGCTCAGGTCAGAGAGCCCGAAGCCCTCTCCAAAGCACAAACCTCACCCCTAGACACATTACGAACCCTCCGGATTCGTGCCTGGGCCGCCCGTTTTCGAGCAGCGGGGAAGAAGCGTCCTGCGAGTACCCGACCGCCCCTCCGGGCGGCCGATTTTGGCACGGCTTCGCCGTGCGGAGGCCGCCTGTAAGGAGGGGCGGGAGGGGTCTGACCTTCGGTCTTTTCGGGGCTACAGAACCCCAGCCGATGCAAACCGCGGCCACCTTGGACAGAGGTGGCATGCAGAGGAAATCCAGCAAGCCGAACTTCTTCACCGAGCGCACCCTCGCCGACTTCCTCGCGGTCTCCGACCGGACCATCCGCAATTGGATCAGACGTGGCGAACTGCCCAGCTACAAGCTCGGCGCGGCGCGGCGGATCGACCCCGCCGACGTTGAGGACTTCCTTGCGCGCCACAGGGACGAGGCATCGTGAGGCGCGACTCGCCTGTAAAGCGCCGCAACCCCTCAGGGCAGGTGGTGTGGGTTGCCCGGTACACCGGGAGGGATGGCAAGCGCCACATTGCGAAGCCGACCTGGAACCGCGGCAAAGGCACCTTCAGGAGGAAGGCCGATGCGCAGAAAGCCATCGACGAGGCTTACGGCCTCTCGGACCGGCCGGACACTCTCGGCGACTACGCCGCCACCTGGACCGAGCGCCACCCACGATCCGAGCGCACCAACGCGACGAACGACCACCGCATCAGCCGAGTCGCCGAGGTTGAGATCGAGGGAATCCCGCTGAAGGACTGGCCGCTCCGCGAGCTGCGCCGGCGCCACACCCTCGCCCTGGTCGACCACATGCTGAGGAACGAAGGTCGCGCCACCACCGGGGCCGTAGGCATCATCCGCGCCCTCTCGGCGATGGCCGAGGACGCAATCACCGACGAAGTCTGCGATCTCAACCCCTTCAAGGGCATCCGTATCCGGGCGAACGACCCAAGGGCTCAGAAGAAACCAAGACAGATCCGCGTCTTCACCTTCGAGGAGATGCACCGCTTCGCTAAAGCGGCCGGCCGCTATGAGGCGATGGTCCGCGTCTTTACCGACTGCGGCCTGAGGCTGGGGGAGGTGCTGCCGCTACGCCCCGAAGACTTCGACGGCGAGACGCTCCAGGTCCGCCGCACCGCCCATGAGGGCCGGATACTCGAGGGCACGAAGACCGACCACGGCGAGCCCGACGCCGGCCGCGTCGTCCCGGTCCCGGCAACCCTCGCCTGGATGCTCGAAGCCCAGATCAACCTCAACGGCCCCGACTGTCAGCTCCTCTTCCCGACGCCCCGCGGCCGCCTCTGGCGCGAGCGCACCTTCTACCGCGACCTCTGGAAGCCGGCCCAAGAAGCCTCCGGCCTAGACATCCGCCCCCACGAGTGCCGCCACAGCTACGTCACGCACCTGCGAGCTGTCGGCGTCAACGACGCCGACTTAGCCGAGATTGCAGGGCATCGGGTAGAGACGATGCTGGCCCGCTATACCCATGCGACCGGGCAGAGCTTCGATGCTGTGCGACAAGCGGTGGCCTGATGAACTTTCCGGAAGTCTCGACGCTGCCAGCTTCATACCGGCCGCGAGACCTCGATTGGTCAGAGCAGCCGATCGTGATCTAATTGCTTCTTGCTGAGATCTAGTTGGGAAGCGAGCGAAGGGAGGGAGATGCACTCAGAGGAGCGCAATTGCGCCCAACATTCCGACCGCGCCCTATGTCATCTTTCTTGCATAGTGGGTAGGTGTCCTGCAGACGACGTCGAAGGTGCCGATCGACTATGACCCCTCCAGCGACTAGAGACCGCCTCAACCCGAGAGAGATTGCGGCCGGGGCAGCAACTGCGGGTCGCTTTCACGACGTTGTAATGAGCGCTAGCCGGGCGATTCATGGGCAAGAGTTGCGGCAGCAGGACCGGGAGTCCCTCAAATGGGCTAAGGCATTGCTTCAATCGGCAGGGGAGAGCGCTGTGGTTTCAATGCCATCTGCAAAAGAGCTCAGCAGTTCTTCGAACCCAATCTTGATTGTTCGTAGTGCGGCGGCTCCATCAGCAGATGAGGATCCCGATGTCAGGCTGCAAGATCTAAGTGAAGACATCAGCAAAATATTGCGCGGGGAGCGAAGCGAGCATCTGATCCACTCCCTAGAGTCATTGCGCACCATTTTTTCTATGGTGTCGCAGATGTCTCTGAGAACCGAAGTGGTTGCTCGGAGTAGCCACACTGGTGGATCATGGCTCCCCTCAATGACGACTTTGCTTTCGTAGCCGCAAGCGCAGAGCGCGCTGTCATGCGCCAGCGACAGGCGTGCGAGCAACTTCGAGGTCGAGCAGACGATAAGGCCGAAGGCCTAGCGCGGCATATCGATTTTGCTTATAGGGCTATAGAAAACCAGCTGTCTGAACGACGGGTGAGCTTCTCAGAAGCTCCCGATGACACCGTTCGGGCCGACTCCATAGTCGGCATGCGGCAGTTACTGGGGAGTATTCGTCAGCTTCAACCAAACTTGGATTGGCTGAACGCAGCCATACAGCCACCGCTTGACCTAGGCACTACCTACTTCGTGGAGGATGCTGCGCGGGCTATGGTGG